>NZ_JAICZA010000313.1 GCF_025933915.1 Mycobacterium sp. | reverse complement strand
TTCTCGGCGTACGTCGCGTCGAAGGCTGCGCTCGACGCGTTCAGCCGGGTCGTGGCGAGCGAGACGTGGGGTGACGGCGTGACCTTCACGACGATCCACATGCCGCTCGTTCGCACCCCCATGATCAGCCCGACCAAGATCTACGACGCGTTCCCGACCCTCAGCCCGGACGAGGCCGCCGACATGGTGGTGCGCGCGCTCGTCGACCGGCCGAAACGGATCAGCACGCGGCTCGGCACCTTCGGGGAAGTGGCCTACGCGGTGGCGCCGCGGGTTGTGGACGCGATCCTGCACGTCGCCTATCGGGTCTTCCCCGACTCCAAGGCGGCGGGCGGCGAGTCGGAAGGGATCTCCCTCACACGGGGCGCGCAGGCCATGGCGAAGCTGCTCCCGGGAGTGCACTGGTAGCGCCCGAGCGAATGTGACATGCACCCGCCCATAGCCGGGCGGATGTCACATTCGCTCGGGTCAGGCGGGGACGGGGAAGCTCGAGGTGAGCTCCTTGGCCTCCTTGGCAACCTGCTCGATGTCAGCCTCGTCGTTGTTCGCCACCGCGGTCGCCACGCGGTCCATCCAGCCCGCGATGGCGGTCATCTCGGCCGGGCCCATGCCGCGCGTCGTCACAGCCGCGGTGCCGAGGCGCAGGCCGGACGGGTCGAACGGCGGCCGCGGGTCATCCGGAATCGCGTTGTAGTTGGTGACGATGCCGGCCCGGTCGAGCGCCTGGGCGAACGGCTTGCCGCCGACGCCCTTCGGCGTGAGGTCGACGAGGATGAGGTGGTTGTCGGTACCGCCCGACACCAGGTTGAAGCCGCGTTCGTTGAGTGCCGTCGCGAATGCCGCGGCGTTCGTGACGATCTGTGCGGCGTAGTCACGGAACGAGTCCTGCGCCGCCTCACGCAGCGCTACGGCGATCGCGGCCGTCGTGTGGTTGTGCGGGCCGCCCTGCAGGCCGGGGAACACCGCCTTGTCGATGGCGGTGGCGTGCTCGGCGTTGCACATCAGCATCGCGCCGCGCGGTCCGCGCAGCGTCTTGTGAGTGGTGGTCGAGATCACCCCGGCATGCCCCACCGGTGTCGGGTGTGCGCCGCCCGCGACGAGGCCGGCGATGTGGGCGATGTCGGCGACCAACACCGCGTCGATCTCGGCCGCGATCGACGCGAAGCCGGCGAAGTCGATCGTGCGCGGGATCGCCGTACCGCCGCAGAAGATCACCCTCGGTCGCTCGGCCAGCGCCAGGTCGCGGACCTCGTCGAGGTCGACCCGCCCGGTGTCGGTGCGCACGCCGTAGCGCACCGGCGTGAACCACTTGCCGGTCGCCGACACGCCCCAGCCGTGGGTGAGGTGGCCGCCCGCCGGTAGCGACATCCCCATGACCTTGTCGCCGGGGGATAGGAAGGCGAGGTAGACGGCGAGGTTCGCCGGGGAGCCGGAGTACGGCTGCACGTTGGCGTGGTCGACCCCGAACAGCGACTTCGCGCGGTCGATGGCGAGCGTCTCGACCTGGTCGATGACCTGTTGGCCCTCGTAGTAGCGCTTGCCCGCGTAGCCCTCGGAGTACTTGTTGGTGAGCACAGTTCCGGTCGCCTCGAGCACCGCCCGGGACACGTAGTTCTCCGACGCGATCAGCCGGATCTTCTCCCGCTGCCGGACCTCCTCGGCGTCGATCAGTGCGGCGATGTCCGGGTCGGTCTCGCGCAACGCCGGCAGGGTCGGAATGCTGTGTACGTCGGACATGCTGGCTCCCAGGGCGGCGGCGCCCAGGCGTACGGCGCCGCTTAAGAGTTGCGCTTCCCGGTGGTCGGTTCCACCCACTTCACGCCAGTCGCGACGCCGCCGAGTCTAGCCGTGGGACAGGTGGTTGTAGGCAGATTTCACGGTTGCGGTGCT
>NZ_JAICZA010000222.1 GCF_025933915.1 Mycobacterium sp. | reverse complement strand
CCGACCCGAGACGGTGGTGCCGAAGACGACATCGCGTTGGCCGGTCAGGCCGCACAGCAGTCGGGCGAAGGCGGCCTGCAGCACGGTGTTGACGGTGGTGTGGCACAAGCGCGCCAGGTCGCCGACGGCGTGGGTGAGGTCGGCGGGCAGCGTGAACGTCTCGACGCTTTGCTGTCCCAGCTGTGTCCGGCGCTGGGGGCCGACCAGGGTCGGGGTGTCAAAGCCGGCGAACACCTCACCCCAGGCCGCGCGGGCGGCGTCGAGGTCGCGTTCGGCCAGCCAGGTGACGAAGCCGCGGTAGGGCGCGGCCGCCGGCAGTCGCCGCCCGTAGTAGCCGGCGAAGATCTCCCCCAGCAGGATCGGCATGGACCAGCCGTCGAGCACGATGTGGTGGTTGGTCAGCACCAGCCGGTAGCGCTCGGATGCGGTGCGCACCAACGCCACCCGGAATGCGGGCTGCGCGGCGAGGTCCCCGCAGACGGCGGCGCGTTCGGCGGCGCACAGCCGCTGGATCGCCTCGCCGGCTGCGGTGTCCGCGGTGGCTGCGGCGTCTGCGGGGTCGAGTTCGATGTACTGCCAGGCCGGCGCGGGGTCCGCCGGGATGATCTGGACCGGCTCGTCGTAGCGGTCGCAGAAGCGAGCCACCAGGTTCGGGTGCCGGGCGATCACGGTGTGCACCGCGCCGCGCAGGCGGTCCGGGTCGAGCGGGCCGGTGACGCTGATGTCCAGCTGTCCCGCGTAGAGATCGTCGCTCGCCGGTGCGGTGTTGGCGTGGAACAGCAGCCCCTGCTGGACCGGGGTCAGCGCCAGCACGTCGGCGATGTGGTGTTGCCGCGCAAGCTGATCGAGCTGCTGTTGGCTCAGACGCGCGGGCGCGATGTCGGATGGCGTCAATCCGCCGCCGCCGGACCGGACGTGGGCACAGATGCCGGCGAGGGCCTCGAACCACAGTCGGCTCAGCCGGCTGATCCGCTCGTCGTCGAGGGCCGAGGGCGCCCAGGTCCAGTTGGCGTGCAGCCGCGGGCCGGCCTCGGAGTCGACGGTGACCGCGTTGAGCTCGAGGGTGTGCATCAGCGGCATCGGTATCGACGTGGCGGCGCGGGTCACCGACCAGCCGTCCTGGTCGGGGCGCCACATGTCCGCAGTGAGTTCGCTCGCGCCGCCCTGGCGTCCCAGGTAGTTGAACCCGATCGGCGGCTCGGCGCCGTCCAGGTCGACCTCGGTGTTCAGGTAGCGCAGCAGCCCGTAGGTCAGTGGGTCCGGGAGGGCCCGAAGCTGTTCCTTGGCATCTTTGAGCACCGCGCCCAGCACAGTCCCGCCGGCGGTGACCTGCGCCCAGGAGACGCCGTCAACGTTCAGCGCCACCGGGTATTTGGTCGTGAACCACCCGACGGTGTGGGACAGGTCGATGTCACGGCCCAGTTCCTCGTGCCGGCCGTGGCCTTCCACGTCGATGCCGATGGGCGCGCCGCGACCGCCGGTGAATTCCGCGCAGGCCAGCGCGAACGCGATCAGCAGGATATCTTGCACGCCGGCCCGGAACGCCGCCGGCACCTCGCCGAGCAGCATGCCGGTGGTCTCGACGTCCAGCTCCATCCGGAGGTGTCCGGCCGTGGCGAAGGTATCCACGTCGGGGCGCACCGCGGGCAGGGCCGGCGGTGTCGCCGCCACCCGTTTCCAGGTGTCCGCCTGAACGACGACGTCGGGGTGGTGCGCATGGGCGGCCAGCCGCGACGACCACCGGGCGAACGAGGTGCCCGCCGCGGGCAGCTCGACCGGCTGCCCGCCGTGATGCTGGGCCCAGGCGATGTTCAAGTCCTGCAACAGGATTCGCCAGGAAACACCGTCGACGGCGAGGTGGTGGACCATCACCACGAGCCGGCCGGTGGAGCGCGCCCACAGCGCGCAGAGCATCACGCCGGCGCCCGGGTTCAACCGCGACCGCGCCTCGATGACCGCCGCGTCCGACAACTCGTCCACCGCGTGCAGGCAGTCGCGGGCATCGACCGAACCCACCTCGGGCACCGTCAACACCCAGCCTGTGGAACCCTGGAGATCCGGGCGGTCAACGCGGAGCCGCAGCATGGCGTGGCGATCCAGCAGGGCCTGCAACACCGTCACCACGTCCGCCTCGGCGACCCCGGCGGGGGCCTGCACCAGCATGGCCTGGTTGAACTGATCGATGTGTCCGCCAACGCTTTCCACGTCGCGCAGCCACCGGATGATCGGGGTGGCCACCACCGGCCCGACACCGGCGTCGGTCACGTCGGCCTGGGCGTCGACCACCTCGGCCACGCGGGCCAGCCGGGCGACGGTCTGCTCGACGAAGATGTCGCGGGTCTTGCACACCAGGCCGGCGGCACGCGCCCGCGTCACCACCTGCATCGACGAAATGCTGTCCCCGCCAAGGTCGAAGAAGGAGTCGTCGACGCCGACCCGCTCGAGCCCGAGCACCTGCGAGTAGATGCCGACCAGAATTTCTTCAATGGCGTTGTCGGGGGCGCGATATTGGTCGGCGTCGGAGTATTCCGGCGCGGGCAGCGCGCGGGTGTCGAGCTTGCCGTTGGCGGTGAGCGGCAGGGCCCGCATCACGACCACGGCGGCCGGAATCATGTAGCCCGGCAGCCGTTCGGCCAGCGCGGCCCGGACCGCGGCCGGGTCGGCGGTGCCGGTGACGTAACCGACGAGCCGCTTATCGCCCGGGCGGTCCTCGCGAGCGACGACGACCGCCTGCTCGACGCCGTCCACCCAGGTCAGCGCCGCGCGCACCTCGCCGAGCTCGATGCGGTAGCCGCGAATCTTGACCTGCTCGTCGGCGCGGCCCAGGTAGTCCAGTTGCCCGTCCGCGCGCCACCGCACCAGGTCCCCGGTGCGATACATCCGCGTCCCGGGCGCACCGAACGGGCAGGCCACGAACCGCGACGCGGTCAGACCCGCCCGCTTCCAGTAGCCGCAGGCCACACCGGCGCCGGCCACATACAACTCGCCGATCACGCCGGGTGGCACCGGCCGCAGCCGCTCGTCGAGCACGAAGGACGCCCCACCGGGGACCGGGGAGCCGATCGGCACCACGCCCGGTGAGCCCGCCTCCAGGGGCGCGCTGATCGCGGCATAGACCGTCGCCTCGGTCGGGCCGTAGGCGTTGATCATCACCCGGGCTGACGCCCACCGGTCCACCAGCTCGGCCGGGCAGGCCTCACCGGCGACCACCAACGCGACCGACTCCAGGCCCGCAGGCGAGAGCGCACCGGCCGCGGACGGGGTTTGGCTGAGCACACTGACCTGTTCGGCGACCAGCAACGCGTGCAGGTCTTCCGGTGAGCGCGCCACCGATTCGGGCACCACGACCAGCCGACCGCCGTGCAACAGCGCGCCGAAGATCTCCCAGACCGAGACATCGAAGGCCAGCGAATGCCACTGCGACCACACTCCCGTGCGCGGCAGACCCGAATCCCCGGATGCCAGCAGCTGGGTGACGTTACGATGCGTGACCGCAACGCCTTTGGGGACACCGGTGGTGCCCGAGGTGTAAATCAGGTAGGCGAGGTGTTCCGGCGCCGGTGCCGGCAACGCGGTGGCGGGCTGGGCTTCGAGGACGGGGCCGGCCGGATCGTTGATCTCGATGACCGCCACACCGTGGCCGTCGAGCCGGTCGGCCAGATCGGCGGTGGTGAGCGCGGCGATCGGCGCGGCGTCGCCGAGCATGAACCCAATCCGCTCCGCCGGCAGCGCCGGGTCGATCGGCAGGTAGGCCGCCCCGGACTTCAGCACGGACAGGATCGAGACGATCGCCTCGGCCGACCGCGAAAACAGCAGCGCCACAGCCTGTCCCGACCCGACCCCGCGGCCGGTGAGCAGGTGCGCCAACCGGTTCGATGCCTCGTCCAGCTCGCGGTAGGTCATCGTGTGGCCGTCGCACACCAGCGCCTCGGCGTCCGGGGTGCGGGCAACCTGCGCCGCGAACAGCGCCGGGATCGAGTCGGTCTCGGTTGCCGGTCCGGTCAGCGCGGCACGGTTGCCGAAGTCGTCCAGCCGGGCGTGTTCGGTCTCATCGAGGAGGTCCACCGACGACAACGCTTGCGCGGGGTCGGCGGTCATCGCGAGCAGCACCCGGTGCAACCGGCCGATGAGCGCCGCGATGCTGTCCGCGTCGAACACGTCGGTGCGGAATTCCACGGTCCCGCCGATTCCGGCGGGCTCACCCGCGTCGTTCCAGCGTTCGCCCATCGAGAACGTCAAATCCATTCGGGCGGTGTGGGTGTCCACCGGCATGGGCGTGACGTCGACATCGCCCAGGGACAGTCCAGCGGCGGGGCCGGCGTCTTGCCCGGCGAAGTTCTGCCACGCCAGCATCACCTGGACCAGCGGGTGATGGGTCAGGCTCCGGGCGGGGTTCAGCCGCTCCACCAGCACCTCGAAGGGCACGTCCTGGTGCTCGTAGGCGGCCAGGCTGCGGTGGCGCACCTGGGACAGCAACTCGGCGAAGGTGGGATCGCCGCCTAAATCTCCCAGGTCGACCCGCAGCACCAGGGTGTTGACGAAGAAGCCCACCAGTTGATCGAGCGCGGGATCGCGCCGTCCGGCGATCGGGAAGCCCACCGCCACATCGGAACTCGCGCTGATCTTCGAGAGCAACACCGCCAGGGCGGTCTGGATCACCATGAAGCTGGTGGCGTTGTGTCGGCGCGCCACGTCGGCCACTCGCTGTTGCAGCTCGGTGGGCCAGTCGATCTCGACCGTGGCGCCGCGCTGGTCGGCCACCAGCGGGTAGGGCCGGTCGGTGGGCAGCTGCAACCGCTCCGGCATGCCGGTCAGGGTGTCTTCCCAGTAGGCCAGCTGGGCGGCGATGCGGCTGTTGGGATCGTCGAGGTCGCCGAACTGCGCGCGCTGCCAGAGCGTGTAGTCGACGTACTGCACCGACAACCGCGCCCAGTCGGGGCCGCGGCCGTCGCAGCGGCTGGTATATGCCGTCCCGAGATCACGGACCAGCGGGGTGAGCGACATGCCGTCGGCGGCGATATGGTGCACCACGGCCACCAGCACATGTCGGTCATCGCGGAGGCGGAAAAGTTCCGCCCGCAACGGGATTTGGGACGATAGGTCGAAGGTGTACCGGGCGGTGTCGCCGATCGCCTCGTCCAGCTGGTCTGCCGACCAGCCGCTGGCGTCGACGACCTCCCACCCGAAATCGGCCTTGCCGGCGGGGATCACGACCTGCTGCGGCAATCCCTCGGGTGCGACGAACACCGTTCGCAAGCTCTCATGGCGGGCGACGACATCGCCGAGTGCCGCGCCCAGCGCCTCGGCATCGAGTCGCCCGTCCAGGCGCAGCGCGGCCGCCATGTTGTAAACCGGTGAGGGTCCTTGCAATTGGTCGAGGAACCACAACCGGTTCTGCGCGAACGACAACGGAACCACCGCGGGCCGCGCACCGGCCGTCAACGGCTCGAGCGCGCCGCCGCCCTCGCCGATCCGGGGCGCCAGCTGGGCGATGGTGGGCGCCTCGAACACGATGCGCACCGCAAGGCCGGTGTCCAGGCTGGCGTTGACCGCGGCGACCAGGCGCATCGCGGAGATGCTGTCGCCGCCGAGATCGAAGAAGGAGTCGTCGACCCCGACCCGCTCGACGCCGAGGACCTGGGCGTAGACGCCGGCCAGGATCTCCTCGGTCGGCGTTTCCGGGGCGCGGTACTGGCCGGCCGTGTATTCCGGGGCGGGCAGTGCGCGGACGTCGAGTTTGCCGTTGGGTGTCAACGGCATTGCGTCGATCTCCACCACCGCGGCGGGCACCATGTAGGCGGGCAACCGTTCGGCCAGTGCGGCGCGCATCCGGGCCGGGTCGACGCTGCCGGTGACGTAGCCGACGAGTCGCTTCTGGCCGGGACCATCTTCACGCGCGACGACGACGGCCTGCTCGACGCCGTCGAATCCGGCCAGGGCGGACTGGATTTCGCCGAGTTCGATGCGGTAACCGCGGACCTTGACCTGCTCGTCGGCGCGGCCGAGGCACTGCAGTTGCCCAGT
>NZ_JAICZA010000006.1 GCF_025933915.1 Mycobacterium sp. | reverse complement strand
TCGAACGCTCCGTTGAAGAAGTCGTCCGAGAACGGGTCGAATTCAACAGGGTCGCCTGAAACATCTTGTGACGCCGCCGCGGTCATAGGATCGCTCCAGCTTCCTTGTAGTTCGCAATGGTGTCCCAGTCCAAGCCTGCGTCCATCAATACCTCTTCGGTGTGCTGGCCGTGTTCGGGTGCCCCCGGCGGGACAACGGCCCGTTCGTCAAACTGGACGGGGTTTGTGGGCAACGAGTATGGCGAGCCGTTCATCGTGGCGGTGTTCGCGACATAGCCGTTCGCCGTCACCGCTGGGTCATGGCAGAGCTCTCCCGGTGTCTGCACTACCCCCCAGGCACCAGAAATGCCGGCCAGCTGTCCGCGCCACTCGGCGAGTGTGCGCTGGGCGAACACGTCGTCCATGAGCGAGATGAGCTCCGTGCGGTTGGCGAATCGCGATGCGGGATCGGCGAATCGCTCATCGCCGATCAATTCTGGTAGGCCGATGGCGCGCATCGCTTCCGGGTAAAACTTGTCGAGTTGCAGCATCATCAGCTGGACGTAGCGGTCGTCCTTGGTGCGGTAGGTCCCCACCAATGGGTTGGGCGCATCGGCGTGGCTGTAGTTCGGGATAGAAGTGCCACCGTGGATCTGGCTCACGGCGACGTCGGGGCTGAGGTTCCACGCCGCCAGCCCGAGCAGGGAGACGTCCACAACCGACCCCTGTCCGGTGGTCGCCTTTTTGTACAGAGCGGCCGCGATCCCGCCGGCGATCGCCATGCCCCCGAGTAGATCTCCGAAGGCCGGCCGCGACCGCACCAGCTCGTCGCCGTCTTCGGTGAGCATGGCGGCGATGCCGCCGCGCGCCCAGTAGGAGACGCCGTCGTAGCCGGGCTTGTCCGAATCGGGACCCTTCGGACCGTGGCCTGACCCACGCACGTACACGATGTTGGGATTCGCGGCCCTGATGTCGTCGACGTCGATGCCCATCTTCTTGCGGCGAGTCGGCAGGTAGCTGGTGAGGAACACGTCGCACGTGGCGGCGAGCCTACGGATGACGTCCTGACCGCCGGGAGTGCTCAAATCGACGCCAATCGACTTCTTCCCCCGATTCGGAATCTCGATCATGTAGTTGACCGTGCCACCGCCCTCGTCCACGATGCCCATCGTGACGAGGCCCCGCTGCGGATCGCCGCCCTCGCGGGGCTCGACCTTGATGACCTCGGCGCCCCACTCGGCCAGGACAGCGCCGGCCGACGGCACGAAGGTCCACGCCGCAACCTCCAGCACGCGGACGCCGCTGAGCACTTTGTCGTCGGAAATGACGGCCTCCATTGATCTCAGTGGTACGGGTGCGAGCGCACCGACAGGTTAGCAACGGCGAAAACGCACGATTGCATTATGTGAGAATGTCAGTTTCGGACGGATTTGTAAACCGCGTCGGCGCGTGAGGCAACCAGCGCCGGATGCTATGGGCGCGCCGAGAGCCGCTCGGGCAGCGCGGGATCTCCGTCGGCCCAGAAGGCCCGCCACGTCGGCATGCGCTGGGGCATGGCCGCACGTAACCGAACGTCGGTCGGCCAGCGCATGAACTCCGGACCCGGCCGCTCCGTCACATCGACCGAGTACCAAGGATGCTCCCGTCGCTTGACGAAGCACCACTGGCCGTTGCGACGCTCGTAGACGTCGTCGTAACGCATCGTGATCACAAACCACCCGTCGCCGTCCTCGTGTTCGGCGCGGCAGTACACAGATCCGGTCGCGTGGTCAGCGTCGACGAAGTCGAAATGGTGGCCGCAGATCAAATGGATGCTGCGGTAGAAGCGCCGAAGCACCCGGTCGTACCAACGCTTCAACGCATCCCTGCCGCGCCCCTCCGCGCCGGCGTCGACATCGTCGACGAACAACGCCACCAGCCCATTGAGATCGCGAGCGTCGAGGGCCATCGCGTATCTACTGGGCAACTGACTGATCGCGAGGCCCGATTCCACCCGGTCCAAACGATCGACAGTGGCCCCACGTCCCGCTTCTGTGGCCATGGCGGAATTGTAGGCCGACAGCGGCGAATGAGAACCTCTGTTCTCGTTTTGTGCAAAGCCTACTATCCTGCGCTCATGCCCTTCCCGAATATCTTGCCTACGATTCCTGCTCTGGTGAGGTCCTGCGCGGCACGTTTCGGGGACAAGCCGTTCCTCATCGTGGGCGGGCGGGAATTGACCTATCGCGACCTTGATCGCCGTTCAGCTGCGCTGGCGGTCGCCCTGTTGTCCGAGGGGATAGGCAAGGGGGACCACGTCGGGATCTTGATGCCGAATAGCGTCGACTGGGCCTTGACCTGGTTTGCCGCCACACGCATCGGCGCAGTCGCTGTGCCGCTCAATACGTTCTACAAGGCGTCCGAACTCGCCTGGACCGCACGCCATGCTGACCTGCGCGCGATCCTGGCGTCGTCGCGGTTTCGCAACCACGACTTTGTGGACCGACTGCAGGAAGCGCTGCCAGGGCTGGCCGATCAGCGCGAGCCCGGCCGCATCGTGGTACGAAAAGCGCCGTTCCTGCGGACCGTTGCGGTGTGGGGACCATCCGATCAGCCGTGGTTGACAGCGATCGACGGTGATGGCGAGATGTCGGCCGACGACGCCGACTTCCTGGTCGACGTGGAATTGTGTGTGACACCAGCCGATGACGTGACCATCATTTACACCTCAGGCAGTACCGGCGACCCAAAGGGGCCCGTGCACAGCCAGGGCACACTCGTACGGCATACCTACAATCTCACGTTCATGTACGGCGTCACCCACGATGACGTGATGTTCACCGCCATGCCCTTCTTCTGGGTGGGAGGACTGATCACAGGACTACTCGCGGTGATCCACCACGGCGCGACACTGGTCACCCAACCCGCGTTCGATGCTGCCGAGGCACTAGAACTCATGGAGCGCCACCGCGCGACGATCACGCTGGGCTGGCCGCAGCAGGGCAAGACGCTAGCCGAGCATCCCGAGTTTCCCGCACGCGACCTGAGCTCGGTGCAACGCACCAGCATGCCCGCGATGGTGCCACCCCAGCGTCGGCCCACGGGCTCTAGTGGCCTGGGAATGACGGAGCTGTGTGGCAATCACATTGGGGTCGACCCGTATCTGCCGCAGCCGCCCGATCGGTCCGAAACCGGCGGTCTGCCAATCGAAGGGCTGCACCATCTGTTGGTCGACCCTGACACGGGGCAGCCGGTGCCCGTGGGCACACCGGGCGAAATCTGGGTTCGCGGGTACTCGTTGATGCAACGCCTGCACAAGCGTGAGCGCGAGGAGGTGTTCACCGCTGACGGCTACTACCGCACGGGCGACTGCGGCATCGCGTACGACGACGGCTGGATCAGGTTCACCGGTCGGTTGGGCGATCTGATCAAGACGGGTGGCGGCACCAACGTCACACCCAGCGAGGTCGAGCAGGCGCTGGTCGACTGCGACGGCGTGCTCGAGGCGTACGTGGTCGGCGCCGAGAGCGACGAGCACGGGACGGTGGTCGCGGCGGCGGTAGTCCCGCGCGGCGAATCGGTGCTTGACGGCGAATCCTTGCGCGCGCAGCTGCGTGCGAGGCTGTCGGCGTATAAGGTGCCGAAATTCGTCTGGGTCACCGCAAAACAGGACCTGCCGTTCACCGCGACCGGAAAGGTCAAGAAGTCGGAGCTGGCGCAGCAGCTCAGCGAACTCATGGCGCGCCGCTAAGGGGTGAGCGGTTGCCCATCGGCCATGTTTGTGCTCATCAGCGTCAAAGGGATGCCGAACAGTGGCTCCAGCTTGACTTCCGTCAACTCGAACCCGTCGCCTTCATGCCGCTGCCGGAAGTCGGATTTGGCACCGTATCGCGCGGCAATGTGTTCGCTTGCAACACAATCCGCCGTACGCACGACGACAGAGAACAAGCCATCCCCGTTGCGGGACAGGAAATCCGCCGCGGTGCCCGCGTCCGTTGGTGCGGCCGCGGTGGGGGCGATGAGCTCGAAACCACGGTCCCAGTCGAGGCGGATCTGCAAGCCAAGGTGTTCCAGCTCGAAAGCTTGGAACTGAAATCCCAGAGCACTCAGGTAATCCGCAGCGCGGTCGAGCCGCTCTAGGCCGATAGCGAAGACGACATGGTGCAACAGTGGCTGCGGCATGCGAATGACTCTACGATGCCTAAAGATTGATTTCCGATATCTGAAAACATTGATTCTCATTACGGTAGATTCGCGCTCGATAACCAAATACTGCGCAGAGAGGCGCTTCGTGGCACTCGAACAGTTCAAGCTAGACGGTCAGGTGGCGATAGTCACCGGCGCCGGGCGCGGCGTCGGCGAAGGCATCGCCAAGGTGCTCGCGGAAGCGGGTGCCACGGTAGTCGGTACGGCACGGACATCGTCTGAGGTGGAACAAACGGTCAAGGAGATCGAAGAGGCGGGCGGTCATGGCCTAGCGATCACCGCCGACGCGCTCAAACGCTCCGACAGCGAGCGTGTGGTACAGACCGCTGTTGATGAGTTCGGCCGGATCGACATCCTGGTCAACAACGTTGGTTTCGCCACCTACGGCCCATTTCTGAACCTGACCGACGACGACCTTCGGCAGACGTTCGACTACTGCGTCACTTCCGCGTTCGTCATGAGCCAACTCGCCGTGCCCCATATGCTGAAGGTGGGCCGGGGCTCCATCGTCAACATTTCCTCCGGCGCCGGTCGATTTGGAATCCGCGGATTATTGCCCTACTCCGTGGCCAAGGGCGGGCTAGAAGCACTGACGAGAGCCATGGCGCAGGAACTCGCACCTAAGATCCGCGTTAATGCCATCGCCCTGGGCGCGTTTATGACGACTGGGCTTCAGTCGAGCTTCGACCTGATGCCAGGCTCCGAGGAAAAACTGAAGGAGCTGACGCCGCTGCATCGTATCGGCGACGTCGCAGACCTCGGCCGCCTGGCGTTGTATCTGTCCACCCGCGATTGTTACGCAACCAATTCGACCTTCATCGTCGACGGGGGTCTGCAGGGCCCGAATTCATCGCTTCCCATCCCCGATCTGTAACCAAAGAGCGCCCCGGTGAAGGAGTGATGACGTTGGCAGAGAAGATTTTACGCGTAGCAGTCATATCGACAGGCGGCGTGGGCAGCATCGCGTTGCGCGCGATCAACCGCCGCGCTCACCTCGATCTGGTCGGTGTATGGGTGCACAGCCCTGAGAAGGCTGGCCGAGACGCGGGCGAGGTCGTCGGGCTTGGCCCCATCGGCGTGACCACCACGTCCGATCTCGATGACATCATCAGGCTCAAGCCCGACTGCGTCGTGTATGCGGCCGCTTGCGAGGAGATGGATGCGGCCGCGGTTCGCGACTACGTCCTGTTTCTGAAAGCCGGCATCAATGTGGTCACCACCAACACGCCGGGAATGATGTTTCCCGACAGGTGGATTCCCGAGATGGCCGACCAGGTGCGGGCCGCGGCACTGACGGGCGGTGTCACCATATACACCTCGGGTATCGAACCGGGATTCGCCGGCGACCAGTTCGCCGTCATACTGTCGACCTTGTCCAACACCATCCGCTCGGTCCGCGCCCAGGAGATCTTCGACTACTCGGCTTACCCGAACGAATACCTGATGTTCGACGCGATGGGCTTTGGCCGGCCGCTGGACTTCACGCCGCTGCTGGAGCTCGAAGGCGCACAGCAATTCGCCTGGGGACCACCGATCGGTCTGGTGGCGCGCGCCCTCGGTGTCGAGCTCGACGAGATCACCGAAAGCTACGAACGCGTAGCCACGCCCAGGGACTTGCACGTGGCATGCGGGCTGATTCCCGCGGGCACCTGTGGGGCGGTGCGGGCCGAAACCACCGGGGTCGTTGACGGCCATCCGATGATCACCATCGAACACATCAACCGGATGGCTCAAGACCTGGCACCGGAGTGGGCGTCCGCGCCGAACGGCACCTACCGCATCGTCATCGAGGGCGAACCACAGATCCAATGCGATCTTCGCTTCGGCACCGAGGACACCGCAGCTTCGGCGAATGACAACGCCATCGAGGCGACGGCCATGCGCGTGGTCAACGCCATCCCGTACGTCATCGACGCAGCCCCGGGCATCGCGACCTCACTGGACCTGCCGATCACCGCGCCACACAACGCGTTGGATTTCGGCTAGACGGTGAACATCGGGCCACGGGGCGCGCCCCTGACCTCGTTGCCGCCGTCGATCGCGAAGCTCTGCCCGGTGATCCAGCTCGACTCGGGGCCCGCCAGGTACCGGACGCCGGGAGCGATGTCGTCGGACACCCCGAGCCGCCCCAACGGAACGCGCTCAAGAAAACTCCTGGTCAACTCGTCCAGGTGTATGTAGCCCTGGGTCGTGGCCGCCTCGGTCAAGCCCGGACGGACGGCGTTGACGCGGATTCCCTTTGGGCCCAGCTCGGATGCTGCGACCCGAATCATCATCTCGAGCGCGGCCTTGCCCGCCGAATAGTGCCCCAGGCCCTCCATCGGAATCTTTGAAGAGGTCGACGAGATAAACACGATCGACCCACCGTTCGTCATGAGCGGCGCGGAGTAGCGCAACGCCAGGAAGTTCGACCGGAGATTTCCCATCACAAAGTTGGTGAAGGTGTCGAGATCCTGTTCGATAAGCGGGCCGGTGCCCCCGGAGGCCACAGTGCCAACGACGATGTCCAGTCGCCCCTTGACGGCATAGGCCGCCTGCGCCGCCGCCGCGACGGTGGGTTCGTCCTCCGGATCTCCCTTCTGCAGCACGATTTCGGTCTTCGGAGCCACAGCAAGGATTCCTTCGCAGGTTGCGTCGAGGCGCTCGCTCGATCTGCCGAGCAGATACAGCGTGGCGCCGTCCGCAGCCAGGAGCCTGGCGCTGGCCTGGGCGATTCCGGCCGATGCTCCCAGGATGAACGCGGTCTGTCCGTCGAGCACACCCATGAACCATTCCCTTCCGGTTGCGTACCACCCGGTAGAATACTCATTCTCATACTAAGGTAAATACTATTCTCACGAGCTGGCGCGTTGGTGTAGCGTACCGGTGTGCCAGACATGACCGGCAAGGTCGTACTCATCACCGGGGCCGCCCGCGGCCAGGGCCGCGCTCACGCGGTCAGGCTCAGCGCCGACGGCGCAGACACCATCCTCGTGGATGTTGCCGGCCCGTTACCGCCAAGCGTCCCATACGATTCCGCCACCCCCAACGATCTGTCGAAAACCGCCGACCTCGTCGTGGCGAACGGCAGGCGCGCCGTCACCGCGATCGTCGACACCCGCGATCACGACGGCCTGTGCGCGGCCGTCGACGTGGGAGTCGCCGAACTGGGCCGGCTCGACGTGATCGTCGCAAACGCAGGGATTTGTTGTCCGGCGCCTTGGGATCAGGTATCCCCCAACGATTTTCAGGACACAGTCAATGTGAATCTGGTCGGGACATGGAACACGGTGATGGCCGGCGCCAAGCACATCATCGCTGGTGGGCGCGGCGGGTCGATCATTCTCATCGGATCGGTGGCGGGGGTGAAGATGGAGCCGTTCATGGTTGCCTATACGGCAAGCAAGCACGGCGTGACGGGACTCGCGCGATCCTTCGCGGTGGAGCTCGGGCGCTACGACATCCGGGTGAACAGCCTTCATCCCGGGTCGGTGGCGACACCGATGGGGAGCGGCCGGATGATCGAAGCGATGCAGCAGGCGGCGGAGTCCTACTCGCATCCTCAATACGGTTTCAGCAAGCAACTCCTGCCCAACGCGGTGACGATGCCGGAGGATGTCGCCAATGCCGTCGCATGGCTCGCTTCAGATGAGTCGAAATTTGTCACTGCCGCCGCAATTCCCGTCGATGTCGGAGTCGCCCAGGCTTAGCAGCACCACACTCAATTCGGCCGGGCGGGAAAAGAAGGGTGAGTGCCCGCCGTCCAATTCGACGACCCGTGCCCCGATCCTGCCGGCCGCATTGCGCCGAGCCCACGACTCCCCTACCGCGCGGTCGTCCCGCATCAGCACGTATGTCGACGGCGTATCGGGCCAGCGGTCGATCGGGCAGCGCTCGGTGAACACGGTGAATGATTGGTATCTCAGTTCGTCGAATGCAAGACGTGCCAACGCTTCCGGGCAGTCATGGTAGAAACCTGCCCGCACCGACTCCCAGGTGAGGCCGAACGGTCCGGCACCCTGCTCTCGCGGCTCCGGAAATGTGATCGCGTCGGGGTTGCCGCCGAGGTGTTCGACGAACGACTGGCCCGGGACGGGCAGAAGCCCCCCGACGAACACCATGTGGCGCACCTGGTACACGGTGGCGATGACGGGTGCGCACAGCCCCGAGATCGAATGTGCGGCGACGACAACATCCTCGGAAGCGCCGTCAACTTTTCGCTCAATCGCGTCGATCGCGACTTGTGCCCACTTCAGCACTCCCGCCAAGTCGTCATCGACCGGGAGATCCGGTGCGACCACGCGATGGCCTCGCCGCGCCAGCTCCGCGGTGACCGCATCCCAGCAGGAGCCATAATGCAGCCCGCCGTGTAACTGCGCGAATAGGGTCAACGTCCGGTGCGGGAGAGTCGACTAACGATTTCAGGCCCGGCCAGCGGCATTTCGATGACGCCCGGCGCTGCGGCCACCACGCGGGGAATGGCATTCACCGCGGCCATCGCGGTGGCCGTGATTCCCGGATTCACGTGATTTTCCTTCGACTGTTCGAGGTACAGTTCCAGGCTCATGCTGGGGTTTCCTTCGACACGAAAAACCATGCCGCCCTGTCCCTCGCGCGAAGGCTTGGGCCAATGTTCGGGCCACGGGGTGGAACTCACGGTCGCGAAGTATTGCACCGCCACCACTTTTCGGTCGTCGACCACCCCGGCCAACTGCCAGCGGTGCCCACAAATCGTGCCCGCCGGCACCACGCCGAGGGCCGTTGGTAGATCGACCGGGGCCAGCAATGTCTCCCAGTCGAGCTCTACACCGTCGAGGTCGATGCCGAGCAGGCCCGCGATATAGCGCACGACCGTCTCCCAGTCATGATTCACCTTGCCCGAGGCTATGCGGACCGGGACGTGGCCGTCCGGCTTGCCGAAACCCATCGACTCATGCAGCACATCCCAAATGGGATAGGCCTTGTCCAAGTCGACCGCGTATTCATCCATCCGGTACGAGGTCACCCTACCCGCGCCGGAGAGAAGGGCGGTCGGAAGATTGAGGCTGATGAAGCCGGGCTCACTACCGGTCGCGTAGAACGTCGAATGGCCCTTTTTGGTGGCCGAGTCGAGCACTGCACGCCAGTGATGCGGCGCGGCGTCCGGGTACACCATCGGGATCGTCGAAATCGTAACGACGTTGATCCCCGACTCCAGCAGCGCGGCAATATCCGCGATTGCGTCTTCCTCCCGGCGGACCGCGGTTGCGCAGTAGGACACGCAATCAGGCTTTAGCGCAATGATTTCCGCCATGTCTGCTGTTGCCGTCACTCCCACGCCCTCGACACCACACAGCAGGCCCGCATCAGTTCCGACCTTGCCCGGCGTCGAAACCTTTACGCCGACGAGATCCAGTGCCGGGTCGAGAATCGTTGCCCGCAACGCTTCTCTTCCTGTGAGCCCCGTCCCGATGTGGACGACACGATAGCGGCCTAAGCCGTTGTCAGTCATCACCGCTCCCTCCGGTCGACGAAAATGCGATTAGCGGTCCGACACGCTGGTGGAGGCCCCTTCGGATCCGACTCATTTGTAGAAGGGTCCCGGCTTGCCCGATTCCTCGAGATGCCCATAGGGGTCATACACCTTGACATTCGGATACGGGTTCTGCTCATAAGCGGGTGCGGACAACCCCGCGGCCCGTAGCCCGGACAAGACCGCCAGCGGTACCCCGAACGATACGAGGCCCACCGAAACCGAAACGAGGAGCTGGCGTGTCAGCGTGACCTTGCTGCGGCCCGGTCGCGCCGGAACCCGACGGGCGATCCGGTTGATCAGCACCAGCTCGCCCCCCTGGTCGCGGACACACATGACGGCGACCATCGCGAAGATGAACGAGTCGTAGACCGCCATGATGAGCGGGAAATGGATGTGGCCGATCCGCAGCGTGGGGCCCACCGCCTCAGAGTAGTAGAAGATACCGAACCTCAACCAAGTCAACTGGACGAGCGTATTGACCGGTATCGCGATGAGGAACGCACCGAGGAGAACCGCCGCAAGCCGATGGCGCGCAAGCCAACCGGTGCGCCGGACTATCGGCTCCAAGAAGCGGTCGTGCAGGTGCAGGATTCCCAGCCCATTGAGCAGGTAATAGGCCGCGTAACCACCGAGGAACGACAATGCGGGCTCGAGGTTCGGCGAGATGTTCATATAGGGCCATGACCGCGGGAAGTGCAGCATGCGCGGGTCGAAGATGGCGAACGTCGCCCAGTTGGCCAATGGATCCAGCGCGCCGGTGATCAAGCCGGCGAACGCGATCACCACCGCCCAATGCACCCTGCGCTGTCGTACCGAGAGCCACACCAACGTTCCGATCAAACCGATCGCCAGCGGGATGGAACTGACGGCGACTACCAACGGCCAGTTATCGAACCCGAGGAACGGCGGATATGGCGCCGGGCCCGGGGTGGTGTTGGTGGTGCGGGGATCCCCGTGAGTGCCCGTTTGAACGGTCGCGACGGTTACGACTGCGAAGGCCAGGTAGGCGACGATGAAGAGCCCCCACCCGACCCTGGCCAGCAACGGTGACCCGCTCGTATCCACGGGCTCTATGGGGGCCGAATCAGTCTTGGAGTCAACGGTATTCGTCATGTCATAGCCTGGCTGGAAGGGTGGCCCAGCCCCGGACGCTGGTGGTGTGCGCGCGCTTTGCCTTGTCATAGTCGACCTCCCAGTCCGGCCACCGCGACAGCACCTCCTCGAGCGCGACCCGCGCCTGCACCCGTGCAAGCGCGGCACCGAGACAGAAATGGATGCCCTGCCCGAAGGACAGATGGGCCGCCTTCCGATGGATGTCGAACCTGTCCGCGTCGGGAAACTGACGCTCGTCGCGGTTGGCCGAACCGTTGAGCAACAACATCACCGACCCTTCCGGAACCTGTTGCCCGTAGTGCTCCGCGTCGCGGGCGACGTAGCGGGCCTGCACCGGTGACGGCGCTTCATAACGCAGAATCTCTTCGACCGCGCCGGGTATGAGGCTGAAATCGGCCGCCAGCTCCCGGCGCTGTTCCGGATGGTCGGACAACAGCGCCCCGGCGAATCCGATCAATCGGGTCGTGGTTTCGTTACCCGCGCCCACAACGGTGCCGGTGTAGGTCAGTACCTCCTGACGAGTCAGTCGCCGCCGAGAACCATCCGGTTCTTCGGCCTCGGTGTTGACCAATTCGGTCATCAGGTCGTCAGAAGGATGCTCATAACGCCAGTCGATGAACTCTTCGAGCATCGAGCCGCTTTGGGTGAGCATGTCTGCAGCGACGTCACCCGGTCCGCCGTCATCGAGTTCGAGGAGCCGGTCGGTGCTCTGGCGGATGGCAACCTGACGGTCTTCGGGAATCCCCAGCAGGTAGCCGATCGTGCGCATCGGCATCCAGGCACCCAGGTCGGCGATGAAGTCGAATGTGTCCGCCCCCGAGAGGGGCTCGAGTGCGCGCCGACAGAACTCCCTGGCAAGCGGCTCGACCGCTGCCATGCGGCGCGGCGTAAACACTCCCGACAACAGCCGGCGATGGGCATCGTGGATCGGAGGGTCTTCAAAGAGGATTACGCCCGGTGGCACTTCGACCCTATTGAGGATGACTTCGATGATGGTGCCTTTGCCCGACCGGTAGTCATTCCAATTGGTGAGCTCGCGCGCGACGTCCTCGTATCGGCTCAGCGCATAGAATCCAAATTTTTCGTTGTGGTAGAGGGGCGTCGCATCCCGCATCCGCTTCCACACCGGATACGGGTCGTCGTCGATCTCGAAGTCGAACGGGTCGTAGTACGGGTCGGCGCTCACGGTTTGCGTCACGCGGTCGTCCTTCCTTACCCGCCGAGAAATACTCTCGACTCGTCGAGAGTATGCGTTATCGCAAATCGCAAACAAGTCTTCTGCCCAGTTTGGT
Organism: Mycobacterium sp.; assembly: GCF_025933915.1. Lineage (GTDB taxonomy): Bacteria > Actinomycetota > Actinomycetes > Mycobacteriales > Mycobacteriaceae > Mycobacterium. Next base: position 52,564 of record NZ_JAICZA010000006.1, on the reverse strand, counting down.
CATACTTCGTGGGTCAGCGGCGTTGATCCATGCATATGAGAATATTAATTCTCATATGCGAGAATTGGGGTCGGCGTTGAGCGTGCCTCTGCCACCGACAGCGGCGGGGACTTAGGCGAGGAGGTGAACGATGCCCGCACGACACTGCGGAGTTCGGTCCACCACACAGGCCGGTCGCCAATCCTTGACGCGGCCAGTCGTCAGTCATGAAATCACCTAAAGGAAACAGAGTATGAGCGACCGCCACTCCAGCATCGCGGGGACACGAATGCTGATCATCGGGGCATCTTCGGGCATCGGACAGGCGTTGGCCCTTGCGGCCCACTCCCGGGGGGCGGCGGTGGCGCTCGCCGCACGGCGAATAGACCGCCTGTCAGAACTGGCCGATCGGCTCGGCGGATCGGCACACGAGCTCGACGTGTCCGATCCGCGCGCCATCGAATCGGTCATCGGCGACGTTGCCGGCAACTTTGGGAAGCTCGACGCCGTGGTATTCACCAGTGCGGTGGTGCCGTTCGCGCTGATCGAAGAGACCGATGTGGAGACCTGGCTGCACGCGTATGCCGTCAACGCCGTAGGTGCCTCCCACGTACTGCGGACGGCCCTCCCCCACCTGGCCGACAACGCCACGGTCCTCATCGCGTCGAGCCATGATGTAGGCCGCCCCCGCGCGGGTGTGGCGGCCTACCATGCGAGCAAGGCCGCGCTGGACGAGATCCTGCGCTCCTGGCGGGCCGAACATCCCGAGCTCGCCGTGATCCGCGTCAGCGTCGGCCCCACTTGCGACACCGAAATCCTGCGTGGGGCCGATCGCGACCTGTTGGCTGATCTATACCGTGCCTGGGCGCGCGGTGGCCAGATTCCGGACGATATGTCCACCGTCGAGGACGTGGCCAACGCGATGCTTTCCCTCATCGCCATGTCGCACGCCAACCCCACCGTGGTCAGCGAGATCGTTCACCTGGCTCCCCGGATCATCAAGGGCCAGCCCACATTCAGTGGCAGCCGGTAAAGGAAGGACTACCCGATGGACCTGGGTTTCGACGGCGCAACGGCGGTCGTCACCGGAGGCAGCAAGGGGATGGGGCTCGCCATCGCCGAGAGTCTCGGCGCCGAGGGCGCTTCAGTGGCGATCATGGCGCGCGGCCAGGCTGGATTGGACTCGGCCGCGAAGAGAATCCGCAGTGCGGGCGCTCCCGAAGTGCTGACGATTAGCGTCGACATGTTCGATGCCGAGTCCATCACATCCGCGTTCGCGTCCATTGGTCATGCCTGGGATAGCCTGAACGTCCTGGTGCACACCGTCGGTCCGAACGCGGGCGCGTTCGAAGATCTCGACGACGACGACTGGCACGCTGCATTCGATCTCGGCACGCTCTCCGCCGTGCGCTCGGTGCGGGCCGCCCTGCCGATGCTGCGAGCGGCCGATTGGGCGCGCATCGTCACATTCTCGGCGCACTCGATCCAGCGCCAGAGCTCGCGCCTTGTCGCCTACACGGCCAGCAAATCGGCGCTGGCGAGCTTCACCAAGAACCTATCTAAAAGCCTTGGCGCCGAGGGAATCCTGGTCAACTGCGTCTGCCCCGGTACCATCGTGACGGCCAGTTTCACCGAGATCTTGCGGGATGTGCTCGACGCCGACGGACTCGACTCATCGGATCCGAAACATGTGATGACCTGGGTCGAGAAGACCTACGGCCATCCCTGCGACGTCGGTCGTGCCGGGATGCCCGAAGAGATCGCGTCCATCACCGCATATCTGGCTTCACGGCGAAACGGCTACGTGACGGGGGCCACCGTCAACGTCGACGGAGGTTCGGACTTCATCTGACCCACATCACCGGTCGAGCCCGCGAGCCAGCGCGAACATCGCGGTGGCCGCGTCGAGCAGCTCCGGTGTCAGCATGTTTCCGGTGTATTCGACCCAGCACCAGCTTCGCGCCGGCCGCATCCCCGACGAGGTGCGTGTCACGGAACCGAAGACGTGCAGCGGGCTCCCGCTGGATTCGAAGGTGAAGGTGTAAGAATCGGCGCCGATGGTCGCGTCGAGCGCGGTCATCCTTCCGGCCTGGTTGAATGTCGGCTCCGCGGCGATGTCCTTATATACCGTGGTGACACCGTCTTTGAGCTGATAGCCCGGACCGAAATCGACACCTTCGCGGCCCTGCCAGAAGCTGCCGCCACCCAGCTGCCCATCGTCGAACTCATGCAGCCAGGACACCCACATGCCTTGCAGATGACGGGCGATGGGGAGTTCGGTGTACACCTTTTGCGGCGGCCCATACGCGAAGTCCTGGTGTGCGTAGCCGGACACCTCGACACCATCGACCGTGCCGGTGGCGTACATCAACTCGTGACGGTAGTAAACATCGTCGTCGATACCGTCCTGCGTGGGCACGTGCGTGAGGACGATGTCGCTGACGGTCCGTCCGTGGATCTCCCATCGATTGCTGGCGTCATACCAGTGAAACTCGTTGGTGTCGCGCTCGATTCGTCCGCTCGGATACGACAGCTTCACAATCTTGCCGTCATCGACGTATTGCAGCGGTTCAAACCAGTCGAGCGTCGAGTACTCGGGGTATAGGTGGGGTGCGTCGATGCCAAGGTCTTTCGGCAGTGATCGGAATCCGCACACCGGGGACACGACGTGAGTCATTCCGGTGAGAAAGTCGTCGCATCCCCGCACCCCCCAGTAGTTCTGACCGGATGCGTCGGCGACGACTGCGCCGAGCCAGATTCCCGACAGTCCCATGCCGAGACTCGGGACCCATTCGCGCCGGTAGTGGGCCAGGGACGGTGACTCGCGAAGGACCTGGAAATCAATAGGTTTGACCACTCAACTCTCCTCGCGGGGTCGCGGCGGATGTAGGGGTAAGCGCCTACGTCGTGGGCACGGCGCCGCGCTCAGTCCAGTGCGCGACGAACGGCGTAATCGTCGACAAGTCGTAGAGCCCCGGCTCAGCCGCGATCACGGCCGGGATGGCGTTGATGGCGTGCATCGCGGTGGCCAGACAGCCCTGTTCGGCGTGATCCTCCCCGTGGGAGCCGATCACCAGTTGAACGGTCACGGTGGGCTTGCCCTCCAAGGTCACCGCATAACCGATCTCCGTCGGCCAATCGGGGGCCAGGTCGTCGGCCATCCGGGTCAGGTGTTCGACGGCGAGTGTGGTCTCGCCGCAGTCGACCACGACGCCGAAGCGCATGGCGCCCACGGTCCCTGCCGGAATCTCCCCGGCGGCCACCGTCAGCGCCCTCGGCGTCGTCACGACCTCGCGGAACCCCTCGACGGACCGGATATGGAGTCCGAGCGCCTGCGCAAGAATCGTCGCGCTGCCGATCCATGCGCTCGCGGCATAGTCGGTGTTGGTCAGCAACGGGGTGGGATCATCCGGCGCATGACCGAAGCCCATCGCATTGAAGATCAGGTCGCGGCTTGCGTAGGTCGAGTAGTTCAGCACCTCCCGCACACTGATCCGGTCGGTGCGCTCGGTCAGCCGGGACAGGATCGGCGCGAGCGACTCGCCGACGAAGCCCGGATACAGGCCCAGCCCCAGGAACGACGAACCGCCGGTGCGGCAAGCTTTTTCGATTCCGTCTGCCAGCGATTCGTGCAGCGAGCGGGGATGAACAAACCGACTGCCGGTGGCCACCACGTTTTTACCCGAGGCCAACAGATCACAGACATCGGCGAAGCAACCCGGCGTGTCGGTCTCCACTTTTCCCATGTAGAGCACCACGTCGGCGTCCGTACCGATGATGGTGTCGCGATCGGCGGACGCCAGCACTCCTGCTTCGGAGACCCCGCACAGCGTGCCCGCGTCGATCCCGGCTTTTACCGCGTCGTAGACCCGCACGCCGACCAGTTCCAGGTCCGGCCGGCTCAAGACGTGCCGCAACGACATCGTTCCGGTCACCCCGGTAGCCCACTGGATCACGCGGGTCATGTCAGGCGATCTCCTTCAATCCCACACCACATCGAGGCGCGGTGGCGAACGAAACATGGTGCCGGTCACGTAGGGCGGCGGGGCGTCGGGGTCGAGCCGCAGAGCCGGGAGTTCGTCGAGTAGCGCGTCGAAGATCTTGGTGCTCTCCAACCGCGCCAGGTGCATTCCCAGGCACACGTGCGCACCGTGGCCGAACCCGATGTGCGGCTTGCGCTCTCGGAAGATGTCGAAGGACTCGGCGTCCTCCCATCGCGTCTCGTCATGGTTGGCGCTGCCGAGGTTGACCATCATCGTCGAACCCTTCGGGATATGGAGCCCGAAGAAGTCGATGTCGGCGGTGACCTCGCGGATGAAGTTGAGCAGCGGCGTTTCCCACCGGATGCCCTCCTCGATCGCCTGCGGCAACAGGCTGCGATCGGCGCGCACCGCATCGAGCTGGTCGGTGTGGGTCAACAGACCCAGTGCGAGGCTGGCCGTCGACCGCGACGTGGTCTCCGCTCCCGCCGGCAGGAGGTTGCGCATGAATCCGTAGATTTGTTCATCGGACATTTTGACGCCGTCGATTTCGGCCTGGGACAGGATGGTCACCATGTCGTCCTTCGGCGACTTGCGCCGGTCGGCAAGGACGCCGACGAAGTACTCCTTCATCTCCGCCGAGGCTTTCATCGCCGTTTCCATGTCGGCACGAAAGCCCAGCAGGTCGATGGCCAGCCGGTGAAACTCACCGATATCGGATTCGGGCAGCCCGAGAAGGGCGGCGATGATCCGGACGGGGATCGGCATGAACACCGCATTGACCAAGTCGGCGCGCTTGTTGTCGCGGAACTTCGCGATCGTGCGGTCCACGAGGGGCCCAACGAGTTCGGTGTCCCAGCGTTTCATCGAGGACCTGGCGAAAGCGAATTCGTGCAACCTGCGGTACGTCGCGTGTTCGGGTTCCTGCATTTCCAGGATCGTTGGGCCTTGCAGGGGCCGCACCATGTCCTCGTAGATCCGGGTGCTGAACGTGATGTTGTCGGTGAAGACGGCTTTGACCGCGTCGAACGAGTACGCCGTGAACGTCTTCGTGCCGTCGGGTCCGCCCTCGGGAACGCCCATCTCCGGCCAGCCCGGATGAACGGCCGCCTTCCGGCGCAACTCGCGCAGTAGCGGGTAGGGGGTCGCGTCGCCGTCGGCGCCCATTCCGGCGTTGAACTTCTCCTGCGCATCGCGGATGCGCTGCTCGATGTCGTCGGCAACCGCAGGCTCCGCCACGTGCCACCTCCCGTACGGCCAGTCAACCTACACCTTGTCGGTTGCAAACCTACATGATGTAGGTTGAACCAACCAGACACTCAGGAAAATCCGAAAGCGCAACCTGGAGCATTCGATTGGTTATTCGCGTCGTGCAATGGGCGACCGGCGCCGTCGGTCGGGCCGCACTGCAGGAGCTCATTGAGAATCCGCGTTATCAGCTGGTCGGCGTGCTGGTGTACGACCCGGCGAAGGCCGGTCTCGACGCGGGTGCGCTCTGCGGGTTACCACCGACGACGGGCGTGATCGCGACCACGGACAAGGACGCGATCATCGCCCTGGGCGCCGATGTCGTTGTGCACGCGGCCAGCAAGGCCCACGCCGTCGAGACGAACGCCGCGGACATCTGCCGCCTGCTCGCGGCGGGCAGCACCGTCATCACCACGACGTCCTACAACCACCTACCCACCTATGGCGAAGAGACCGAGTCGGCGTTCGCGAGGGCATGCCGGCAGGGCGGGTCACGCTTCCACGCGGCGGGCGAAAACCCGGGTTTCATGTTCGAACGACTCGTCGCGACCGTGACGGGGCTGAGCAAGACCATCGACCGCATCGATCTCTACGAAGCCACCGACGTTTCAGCCGTGGACAGTCGGCCAATGCTCGTCGACCTCATGGGGATGGGCAGACCGCCGGAAGATGTCAGCATTGACTCCCCGATCATCAAGAAGCTCGACATGGCCTACCGCCAGGCCCTCAACGCCACGGCTGACGTCCTGGGAATCACCCTGACGCACATCGATGTGGAGGTCGACGCCACCACGCTGCCGCACGACATCGAGGTCCCCGCCGGCACGATCGAGGCGGGAACGGTTGTCGGGCAGCGGTTCTCGTGGATCGGGCACTGGTCGGGCCGCCCGTTGCTGGCCATTCACGAGGAATGGGTGCTCACCCGCGACCTTCCCCAGTGGGGTATGGCACCGCTGGCGCCCGGCGAGAAGGCGCCGCTGATCCGCGCGGTCATCAAAGGTGAGCCAAGCTTTGAACTCCAGCTCGACGTGGGGTTCGATGGCGTGGCGCCTTCGGGCCAGCACGCCATGCCTGGCCATCTGATGATCGCGATGGGCGCGGTTCGCGCCATCCCCTACGTGCTTGCCCAACCACCCGGCATCGTGACGGCACCGGTGTTCGGCGCGATCCAACTAGCTTGACGTGGAAGCGACCGCGCGGGCGATGTGGTCGCTGGGTGCCGCATGAAAAACGTGTGCGCTGCCGTCGGGCAGCACCCGCCGGGCCACGAGATAGTCGGATCCCATCCAGCCCTGTCGGATGAACCGGCCAAACCTCAGGAACGTCCCCGGTGCCCCGCTGGCCGACGGGACGAGCTTCACCTGCTCCATCCCGTTCTTCACACCCTCGCCGGTCAGCGGGCGCGCCGCGGCGAGGCCACGCACGATCACGGTGGCGGCGTCGTGCGACAGGCCCGGCATCGAGTGTCGCGGCCGGCGACCGTATCGCGCCTCGAAGCGGTCGAGGAAGGCCTGTCCGACAGTGTTGCGCTCGTCGTAGCTGTCCAGCCCGATCCAGCCGGACAGGTGCCGCATCCACTCCGCGCTGATGTGTGCCATTTCGAAGGCCGTCGTCGTGTACCGCGGCGGATCCCAGCCCGCGGCCAGCAGCGCATCCGTGAAACCCCACAATCCATGCCCGAACCCGACGTGCACCAGCGCGTCGGGTTCCGACGCGCGCAACGCGGTGACCGCCTTGGACTTGTCGGCCTCGACCTGCGGAATCGCCACGGTCGTAACGACTTTCAAACCCGCCGCATCGTAGGCTCTTTGAGCGAAGGCGAGATACTCCTTGCCGATGAGCGACGACTCGTAGGCAATGGCGATGCGCGACCGACCATCGCCGATCATCACCGCGGCAAGCATCACCGGCTCCTCCGGCATCGAGCCGTTGTTCAACGCGAAGCACCACTCGCCAAGCGCTCCCTCGGACCCCGACAGGGTGACGATCGGAACCCGCGCGGTGGCCTCGACGTGGGGACGCAGCGGCACCACGTTGTCCGATACCCACGGCCCGAAAATCGCCAGGCAACCCTCCGCGACCAGCTCGTCGAAGGCCCGTTCGACCGCGAGGTAGGTACCGTTGGGCAAGCCCACCGCATTGCGTGTGACGAGTTCGATCGGCCGGTCCAGCGACCCGGAGTCATAGGCTTCGTCCATCACCAGCCGCAGCGCGGCGAAGGTGTCGTTGTCGGTGTCGCCGGAGGTCGGATAGTCGTTGAGCAAGCCGACTTTCAGGGGAGCGACCGAACCGTATGCGCGAACCTCGTCTGCCATAGCGGCAACATACAGGATGGAGGTTGAGGCCGGGCTCCTGCCGTTGCGCGATGTCGTGCGGAGCGGCCAGCGCTGACCGGCACTCAACATGCAGCCTGAATGTTGCTACGATCGTCGGCATGGCGCAGCGCGGTGGAGCCGACGACGATCGACGCGCGCGTGGCGAGCAGACCCGTCGCGACTTGATCGAGGCGGGCCGCGAACTGTTCGTGGAACACGGGTTCTTCAATACGAGCATCGGTGACCTCGTGGCGAAGTCGGGCGTCGGCACGCGCGGGGCCTTCTACCACCACTTCAAGGACAAGGCCGAGCTGTTTCGCGCCGTGTTCGAAGACGTCGAGAACGACCTGACGCTGCGGTCCATCGCCGCTCCTCCACCCGGCACGGACCCATGGGAACGGCTCCGGAGCGGTCTGCACGGATTTCTCGAAGCGGCAACCGAGCCCGCCGTTCAGAGGGTGATACTCGTGGACGGACCGGTGGTGCTGGGTTGGCAGACCCTGCGCGAAATTCAGGAGGGCAACAGCATCGCCCTCATCAACGAGGTGGTCCGCGAAGCGATCGCGGCGGGCATCATCGACGACCAACCCGTCGGGGAGCTGACGCACATGCTCGTCGCGGCGCTCGAGGAGGCCTCGCTGCTGGTTGCGCATGCCGCAAATCCCACCAAGGCGCGCCGTAGAGCCGCCAAGGTCCTCGACCGGCTGCTGCTTTCCTTCGCCGTCGAGCCCCGAAAAATATTGCGGCGGTGATCATCCTGACCCATGCCCTGGCCGAATGCCGCCGTCGTGAAAATGTACATTTCCGTAATTGAATATAGTTCCTCTACGACCTGATAGCCTCGCTCTCAACCTGTGCGCAAGGAGACCCATGCAGCCCGAAGACATGATCTTGGTGAGCGTCGACGACCATCTGGTGGAGCCGCCGAACTTGTTCGAGGGCCGGGTCGCGCACAAGTACGCCGGCGAGACGCCTCGGGTGATCCGGCAATCCGATGGCTCGGAGGTCTGGACGTTCAACGGCGCGATCATTCCCAACATCGGCCTCAACGCCGTGGCGGGGCGCCCGCGCGAGGAGTACGGGATCGAACCCACTGCCTTCGACGAGATGCGCCCGGGGTGCTACGACATCCACGAGCGAATCAAGGACATGGACGCGGGCGGTGTGCTCGGGTCGATGTGCTTCCCGTCCTTCCCCGGCTTCGCCGGCCGGCTGTTCGCCACGCACCCCGATAAGGATCTCGCGCTCGCCGTCACCCAGGCGTACAACGACTGGCACATCGACGAGTGGTGTGGGTCCTATCCCGGACGCTTCCTGCCCATGGGATTACCTGTGCTGTGGGATCCGGAGTTGTGCGCCAAGGAGATCCACCGCAATGCCGAGAAGGGTTGCCACTCGGTGACCTTCACCGAGAACCCCGCCACCCTCGGCTTCCCGAGCTACCACGACGAGTACTGGGATCCGATGTGGCGGGCGCTGTCGGACACCGACACGGTGCTCTCGGTCCACTTGGGATCGTCGGGCAAGATCACGATGACCGCCGACAACGCCCCGATCGACGTGATGATCACACTGCAGCCGATGAATGTCTGCTCGGCGGCAGCAGACCTGCTGTGGTCGCGCGTCATCAAGGAATTCCCCGACGTGCGGTTCGCGCTCTCGGAGGGCGGTACCGGGTGGATCCCCTATTTCGTTGACCGGCTCGACCGCACGTACGAAATGCATCATTTGTGGACCGGCCAGGACTTCGGTGACAGACTGCCCAGTGAGGTCTTCCGGGAGCGCTTCCTGACCTGCTTCATCGCCGATCCGATCGGCATCAAGCTGCGCCACGACGTCGGCATCGACAACATCGCCTGGGAGTGCGACTATCCGCACTCCGACTCGTCATGGCCCGCGGCGGCCGAGGAACTCGGCCTCGTCATGGCCGGGCTGCCCGACGACGAGATCAACAAGATCACGTATGAGAATGCTTGTCGGTGGTATTCGTTCGACCCGTTCGAACACCGCACCCGCGACCAATGCACGGTGGGCGCCCTGCGCGCCGATGTCGGTGCCCACGACGTCGAGATCCGCAGCTTCGACCACGGCCGGTTCGAACGTACCACGGGCGCAACACTCGCCTCCGTCAGCGCCAAACTCGATGTCTGACAATGTCTGACAAGGGACAGCTACCGCTGCGGGTCGCGGTCGTCGGCGCCTCCGCGGGCCTCGGCCGGTGCATCGGCACCGGGCTCGCTCGGCGCGGTGCGCATGTCGCGCTGCTGGCGCGCCGATACGACCGGTTGGTCGACGCGGCCAAGGAAGCGGGCAACGGCGCAATAGCCGTCGCCTGCGACGTCACTGTGACGGACAGTTGCCGCAAGGCGATGTCCGAGGTGGCCGGCGCGCTCGGCGGTCTCGACGCCCTGGTGTACACGACCGGCATGGGCGTGCTGGCGCCACTGCGCGAGGTGACCGCCGAACAATGGGCGCAGTTGTTCGCCACCAACGTCACCGGCGCCGCGCTGGTCACCGCGGCCGCCGCGCCACACCTGGCCGCGGCGGCGGGTTCGGCCGTATACCTGTCGTCACTGAGCGCGTCCTACACGACCCCGTGGCCCCTGCTCGGGTCCTACGCGGTCACCAAGGGTGCGTTGGACAAGCTCGTCGAGGCTTGGCGCATCGAACATCCCGAGATCGGTTTCACCCGTCTCGCCGTGGGCGACAGCCTCGGCGGCACCGGTGACGCGCAGACCGAATTCAACAAGAGCTGGGATCCCGACGCTCTCGAAGCGGCCATCAAGTACTGGATGGAGAACAAGTACATGCTGGGCGGTTTGGTTGACGCCGAGCATCTGACCGAAGTCGTCCATTCCGTCATCCGTTGCGGCAATAGCAGTTTCATCCCATCCCTAACGCTCGCCCCGCGTGCCTCCGACGCAGTGAAGGAACTCCGGCAATGGTGAACCACGAATCGCGAATGCTCATCGACGGCAAGCTCGTCGAGTCCGAGACCGGACGGCAGTTCGACAACATCAACCCCGCGACCGAAGAGGTCCTCGGCGCCACAACCGACGCGACCCGCGCCGACATGGGACGCGCCATCGCCGCGGCGCGGCGCACGTTCGACAACACCGAGTGGTCGCGCAGCGGCGAGGCGCGTGCCGCCGGACTGCGGCAACTACAGGCGGCGCTCGAAGCCGAACGGGAGGACCTGCGCACCGAGCTCGTCGCCGAGGTGGGTTGCCCGGTGCTATCCACCTACGGACCGCAGCTCGACGTGCCCCTCAACGAAGCCCTGACCTGGCCCGCCGATATGATCGGCGAATTCGCCTGGAAGCGTTCGCTTCCCGACAAGGATGCGTTCGGCATGGGCAGCCTCACCAGCCGCGAGGTCTGGAAAGAGCCGATCGGCGTCGTCGGCGTCATCACGCCGTGGAACTTCCCTTTCGAGATCATCCTCAACAAGATCGGCCCCATCCTGGCGATGGGCAACACCTGCGTGCTCAAGCCCGCCCCGGACACACCGTGGAACGCCACCAGGATCGGCCGCATCATCGCCGAGCAGACCGACATCCCGCCCGGGGTCATCAACATCGTCCCCTCTTCTGACCACCTTGTCGGCGAAGTGATTTCGACGTCTCCGCTCGTCGACATGGTGGCGTTCACCGGCTCGACGGCCGTCGGCCGGCGCATCATGGCTGACGCTGCCGATACCCTCAAACCCACCTTCCTCGAGCTCGGCGGCAAATCCGTGTACCTCGTGTTGGACGAAGACGGTGACATCGGCGCCGCGGTTGGCGGTAGCGCGTTCATCTGCATGCACGCCGGGCAGGGCTGCGCGATGCCCACCCGCCTGCTGGTGCCGAACTCGCGTTACGACGAAGCCGTCGAGATCGTCAAGGCCGCCATGGAAAAGAACAAATACGGCGATCCCACCGATCCCTCGGTGCTCCAGGGGCCCGTGGTTTCCAAGAAGCAGCACGACCGCGTCCTGGGATACATCGAGAAGGGCAAGCAGGAAGGCGCCCGGCTGGTCACCGGCGGCGGGGTGCCCAAACATCTCCCGAAGGGCTATTTTGTCGAGCCGACCGTGTTCGCCAACGTCGACAACAAGATGACCATCGCCCAGGAGGAGATCTTCGGCCCCGTTCTGTCGGTCATCGGGTTCGACGGCGACGACGACGCCGTGCGCATCGCCAACGAATCGATCTACGGCCTGTCGGGTGTGGTGTTCGCCAACGACCTCGAGCGCGCCAAGTCCGTGGCGAGCCGGATCAGAACCGGTACCCTCGGCATCAACGGCGGCCTCTGGTACGGCGCGGACGCACCATTCGGCGGTTACAAGCAGTCCGGCATCGGTCGGCAATGCGGCATCGAGGGACTCGAGATCTTCACCGAGACGAAGACTGTCGGCTGGCCGGCCTCCTGACCGGAGCCGGCCCAACGAAAGAGAAGCGATGAGGTCCAAAGCAGCGGTGTTGCGTGGTGTCGGTGTGGATTGGGAAGTCACCGAAGTGGAGCTCGATCCGCCGCACGCGGGCGAAGTGCTGGTCAAGATGGCCTATGCGGGCATCTGCCACTCCGACGAGCACTTCTATACCGGCGACAGCGTGCCGACCGCGGATATGGAAGAGATGATGAGGGCCTCCGGGCTTCCGGTGCCCGAATGGTTTCCCATGCTCGGAGGCCACGAGGGCTCCGGTGTCGTCGAAGCGATCGGACCCGGGGTGACATCACTGAAGCCCGGTGACCACGTGGCCATTTCGTTTCTTCCCGCCTGCGGCAACTGCCGATGGTGCGCCAGCGGCTACACCTACCTGTGCGACGTGGGCGCCGACATCTACAGCAAGGCGATGACCACCGACGGCACATGCCGTCGCCACCTCGGCGACGAAGACCTCATGGCGATGATGCAGGTCGGCACCTTCTCCGAATACGTGGTGGCCTCCGAGCGCTCACTCGTCAAAGTCCACGACTGGATCCCCCTAGAGGCTGCCTCCCTGGTGTCCTGCGGTGTGACAACGGGATTCGGGTCGGGATCGGTTGCGGCAGGCACCCAAGCCGGCGATACCGTCGTCGTGGTCGGTGTCGGCGGAATCGGCATGAACGCCGTGCAAGGCGCGAAAGTCGCCGGCGCCAAGCACATCATCGCCGTGGACCCCAACGAGTTCAAACGCGAGATCGCACCGACGTTCGGCGCCACCCATACCGCCGCCGACATCGGTGCCACGCTGGAACTGGTCAAGGAGATGACCTGGGGGGTGATGGCCGACCGGGTTGTTCTCACACCCGGGGTCGTGCCCGCGGACATGATATTGACCGCGATGATGTTGTTGCGCAAGGGCGGAACCTGTGTGCTGACTGGGATGCCGAAGATCACCGACCTGATGGTGCCGATGGTCCTCACTGACATGGTCAGTTCATGCAAGACGTTCAAGGGTGTGCTCTACGGCGAGCTGAACCCGCGCGAGGCCATGCCGAAACTATTGGCGATGTACGAGGCGGGTCTAATCAAGCTCGATGAGTTGGTCACGCAGAAATACAAACTCGACGACATCAACGAGGCCATGAAAGACCTTCGCGCCGGCAAGAACATCCGCGGCGTCATCGCCTTCGACTAGTGACGCGCCGTCAGGTCGCACGGTGCAACAGCATGACACCAGACGGAACTCCCCCACCCGTACTGACGACGGCGGTGCGTGCGTCTTTGACCTGACGGCTGCCGGCCTGGTGGCGCAATTGCAGCACCGCCTCGTAGAGGAAACCGAATCCGTGCAGGCGCCCCTCGGACAACTGGCCACCGTGCGTGTTCAGCGGGAGCTCGCCGTCCAGCGCAATGCGCCTACCACCATCCAGCCATCCCTGGGCCTCGCCGAAGCCACAGAAACCCAGGGCCTCGAGCCACGACACGCAGTTGAACGTAAAGCCGTCGTACAACAGAGCCAGGTCGATGTCCTTGGATTGCAGATCAGTCCTACTCCACAAATGCGCGGCCTGGCCGATCACCTGGGGCTCGTGGGTCAGGGTGCCTTGATCCCAGGAGATGCGTTCGGCGACTTGTGTTCCGACGGCGTTGCAGCGCACTGCCGGTCGTGGCAGGTCATCGGCGACTGACGCATCGGACACAATGACCGCGATCGAACCGTCGCAGGGAACGTCGCAGTCGTACAAGCCGAATGGTGAGGTGATGGCCCGCGCGGCGAAGTAGTCGGCCATCGTCATCGGATCGCGGTAGATGGCCAGCGGGTTGAGCGCCGCATTGCGCCGCGCGTTCACGGCGATCATGCCGAAAAGCTCTCGGTCGGCACCGTATCGGTGCAGATACTGGTTAGCGTTGACGCCAATCCAGTTGGCCGCGGATGCTGCACCAAACGGCAATGACCATTGCTGGGGACCTGTCACTCGTCCGCCGCCCCCGGGTAGCCGGAGCGCGGCGAAGGTCGATTCCCACACCGTCCGGAAGCAGAGGACGTGTCTGCAAAGGCCGGCGGCCACAGCCATCATCGCGGCAATGATCGCGCCGCCCTGACCGGGTAAATCCATGCCGCCGTTGATCCATGTCGGGTGTATGCGCAGCGCCTCCTCGACGGCCCCGACCCCGCCTTCACTCATGCCCATGCCCACGGGTCCCGGGTATGTGGAAAGACCGTCAATGTCAGCAAGTTCCAAGCCCGCGTCAGCGACCGCGGCCAAGCAGGCGTCCACCGTCAGCGACAACGGATCGACCATCAGGCGGCGGCCGGTGGGCGACCGGCCGATCCCAGATATCACGGATCCATGTTCAAATCGCTCCGCCGTCACCGGCCGCCGGGGCGAGGGAGAGACGGGCGGACCGACCAGGTCTCGCTCGTCTGTACCGCCTGTGGGTTCGAACAGTGGGATCCACACGTCGTCAACGTTTTCGAACCGCACGGCGACTCGCTGGCCGATGTGCACGTCTTCGGGAGGGCAGTCGACGATGTTGGTGGTCAGGCGCACCTCGGCGCACTCGTCGAGTGCCACCACTGCGATGACGTAGGGCGGCTCGAATCCGGGAAGCCACGGATGCTCGTTGACCGTATAGCCCACCACCGTCGCCCGGCCCGAAACCGCCTCGGGCTCGGCCGTTGTCGCCCGGCACGAGGGACAAATCGGCACCGGAGGGTGTACGTACGTCTCACACTCACTGCAGCGCTGGATGCGCAGAGTGCCGTCCTGGCCGGACGTCCAAAACCACTGATTCCATGGGGTGAGCTCCGGCAGTAATCTCATGGCACTCGCCCGCCGGGAAAGCCCACCATTTTCAACGGCCGCGAGATGTCCACCGCCGCTGTCATTTCACGCTGCGCCCACGACGCGCATGGCAGATATATCCATTCTCAGAAATGCAAATGTTCATTGCCGATCATCGTCTCACATGACTCAGCGCTACGCCTGCCCCGTCCGATACGGGGCCGCGGATCGAACCAATGGTCACAATCATTCGATGTCCGCGCCAGCCGTACGACCTATTATGCTGAGATCACGCAAAACTGCCATTGACTAATGTCACCATTTAGTATTGACTGCATTGCATGACGGACGGCGTTCCGGCTCGTGGCTCGTTGCGATCCCGCGGCGCGGCAACGGTAAGTACGTACACCCTGCGGCCGATCACCAGCGTGATTCCGCCCGAACGGGCCTGGGGACTGTGGCTGTCGCGCCAGATCATCGCCGGGATCATGGGGACGTTCGGCCCCTCGCTCGCGGGCGCTCGCGTCGACCCGGTCGACACCACGTTGCCCGACGGCCGCCGCGTCAAGGGCGAATGGGTGTACGGGCCGCGAACGCCTACCAGCGAAACCGAGCGCTCGTCGACCGTCACTAACCCGATGGGCGCCGGCTCTTCTCGCGAGCGAGCTCGCTCGTCGACCGTCACTAACCCGATGGGCGCCGGCTCTTCTCGCGAGCGAGCTCGCTCGTCGACCGTCACCGAAGCCATCTATTACGTGCACGGCAGCGGCTACGCCGTGTGTTCGCCAAAGACGCACCGGCGGTTGACATCCTGGCTGTCGTCCTTGACCGGCCTGCCGGTGTTCTCCGTGGACTACCGACTGGCCCCGCGTCACCGCTTCCCCACCGCGGCCGACGATGTTCGCGCGGGTTGGGACTGGCTGGTGAACACCTGCGGCGTACCGCCGAACCAGATCGTGATCGCCGGCGATTCGGCGGGCGGTCATTTGTCCGTCGACCTGCTGCTGCAACCCGAAATCGCCGCCAATCACCCCGCCGCACAAGTGTTGTTCTCTCCCCTGTACGACCTCACGTTCGCGCTGTCGCTCGCGCGTGAACGGATGCGCCCCGACCCGGCCACCCGGGCGGCCAACGCGGTCCGGTTGGTCAGCCTCTACCACAGCGGCGTCGAGCTCACCCACCAGCGGCTGACGCTCGACGTGGCCGGCGGTCCCGCGCTTCCGCCCACCCTGATCCAAGCCGGCGGCGCCGAGATGCTGCAAGGGGATGCGCACCAACTCGCCGACGACATCCAAACCGCCGGGGGCCGATGCGAACTGCAAATCTGGCCGCACCAGGTGCACGTCTTCCAGGCGTTGCCACGCATGACACCCGAGGCCGCCAAGGCCATGGCCTACGTCGCGCGCTTCATCGCCCACGCCCTGCAGGACGCCCGCACCCCGGCCGAGGAGGCCCGCTGACAATGTTCGGACTCAACAAGCCCAAAATCAGCCGGGGCGCCTCCGCGGTGGTCACCGGCGCCGGAAGCGGTATCGGCGCCGCCTTTGCCGTCGAACTCGGCCGTCGCGGTGGCGCGGTCGTGTGCAGTGATATCGACCAGACCGCGGCCCAACAGACGGCCAATGTGATCACCGAGCACGGCGGCAAGGCCACGGCAATCCGTTGCGACGTATCGCGATTCGACGACATGCAGGCGCTGGCCGAACAGTCGCAGGCCTGGTTCGCGGCGCCACCGACGTTGGTGATCAACAACGCCGGCGTCGGCGCGGGCGGTGCCGCCATCGGCGATGCGCCGCTGGACGATTGGGTGTGGACCCTCGGGATCAACCTGTGGGGTCCCATCCACGGCTGCCATGTGTTCACCCCGATCCTGCGCGACGCCGAGCCGTCCCGGACGCCCCGCGGCATTATCAACGTGGCCTCCGCGGCGGCATTCGGCGCCGCTCCGGGAATGGCCGCCTACAACGTCAGCAAGGCCGGTGTGCTGTCGCTGTCGGAGACCCTGGCCGCCGAACTGGCCGGCACGGCGGTGCGGGTCACCGTGCTGTGTCCGACCTTCGTCAAGACCAACATTCTCGAGTCCGGCCGCATCAGCGAGCAATCCAACGAGCTTGCCGCCAAATTGATGCGCTGGACCGGACTCTCGCCCGACAAAGTCGCGCGAATCTGTTTGGACACACACGACCGCGGCGAGCTGTACTGCATGCCGCAGTTCGACGCCAAGATCGGCTGGAACGTCAAACGCCTGGCCCCGCAAACCTATACGCGCGCGGCCGGCCTAATCTCCCGCATCAACCTGCCCTGAAGAAACCGAACGCAAAGGAGCTCCCGGTGGCCATCGACATGGAAGCCATGCTCGCCAAAATCAAAGACCGGCAGTGGGCACTCGCCGATATCGACTGGGACGCACCCGGCGCCGAAACAATCAGTGATGAACAGCGGCCGCAGCTCAAGGCGTTCATGGCCGACCTGTGCTGGATCGAGAACATCGGTGCCAGGGGCTTCGCGGCGCTGGTGAAGAAGGCACCCACACCGACCATCGCCGAGATCTACCGCTACTTCCACGCCGAGGAGCAGCGCCACGCCAATGCCGAACTGGCGCTGATGAAGCGCTGGGGCATGCTCGAGGACGGTGAGATTCCCGAGCCGAACGTGAACATCCGATTGGCGATCGACTGGCTGGACCGCTGGGCCGACGATATGCCGCTGTCTCTGCTCGGCACCGTCATTCCGATGCTCGAAGTCGCATTGGACGGCGCCCTGTTGAAATTTCTCCTCGACGAGGTGCACGACCCTGTTTGTCACCGTGTCTTCGAGAAGATCAACAATGACGAATCACGGCATCTGGTCATCGATTTCGAAGTTCTCGACATGATCGGACATGCGAAGATCCGGCGGTTGCTGATCGACTTCGTCGGTCACAATGCCACTCCGGGTCTCATCATCGGTGCGATCATGGGTGCACCGTTGATCAACAGGATCCGCAACGAGATCACCGCCATGGGTATGGAGCCCGAGCGGCTTTACCGGGCTGTGAAACGCTTCAAAGAGCTTGGTGATCGCGGCGAACGCACCAGGCGGGTACCGACGTATCGGTTCCTGAGGCGCTACGCCGGAGTGGTCACGAATCCACGCCATCCCTACCACCTGCTGGCGAATTCGATGGTGTGGCTTTCCGACCGATATCCGCGGCCCCTGCTTCCGTCGGTACCGACATGGGTTGGGGAACTCACCCACGAGCCGGCGGCGTGAGAATGGCGAACAACAACCGCGTCCACGCGGCGCTCATCGTCGGGGCCGGCTTCACTGGATTGGGCGCGGCGACCCGATTGGCCGAAGCCGGAGTCGACGACATCGTGATGTTGGAGCGCTCCGACCGGGTCGGCGGAACCTGGCGCGACACAACGTATCCCGGTGCCAGCTGTGACGTCCCGTCGCTGCTGTACTCGTACTCGTTCGTGAAGAACCCAACCTGGTCGCGAACCTACTCCCCCGCCCCGGAAATCTATCGCCACCTCGAGGACATGGCGGACAGGTTCGGCATCCGCGGCCGCATCAAGTTCGGCTACGAGGTCAAGGACTTGACCTTCGACGAGGAGACCGGCGTATGGACCGCGACCACCAAGAACCGCAAGAAATTCCGCGCCCGCAGCGTGGTGTTGGCTTCCGGTCCGCTCTCCGATGTCAGCTTCCCCGACATCCGAGGCCTGGACAGCTACCGCGGGCACAAGATCCACAGCGCCCGCTGGGATCACGACTACGACTTCGCGGGCAAGCGAGTCGCGGTCATCGGCACCGGCGCCAGCGCGATCCAGATCATCCCCGAGCTGGTCAAGCGGGCCGAGTTCGTCAAGGTGTTCCAGCGCACACCGTGCTGGGTGCTGCCGCGCTTGGACGTCGCCACCCCGCCGGCCGTGCAATCCTTGTTCGCCAAAGTCCCCGCCACCCAACAGCTTGCGCGCCAGGCGCTCTATTGGGGCCACGAAGCCAGCGCCACCGCACTGGTGTGGGACACGCCGCTGACGTCGGTGGTCGCCCGGCTTGGGCGGGCGCACCTGCGCGCTCAGGTGAAGGATCCGTGGCTGCGGCGCCAGCTGACACCCGACTTCAGGCCGGGGTGCAAGCGCATGCTGGTCTCCAGCGACTATTACCCGGCGCTGCAACGCGACAACTGCAAGCTCATCGACTGGCCGATCGCCACGTTGAGCCCGGCCGGCATTCGCACCAGTGACGGCATCGAGCATCATCTCGATTGCATCGTGTTCGCGACCGGTTACGACGTGCATCTGACCGGTCCGCCGTTTCCGGTCACCGGACTCGGCGGGCGCTCGCTGGCCGCCGAATGGGATGGCGGCGCACAGGCTTACAAGAGCATCAACGTGCACGGGTACCCGAATTTGTTTGTCATGACCGGCCCCAACTCCGGGCCCGGGCACAACTCGCTGCTGGTCTACATCGAGGGCCAGTTGGACTACGCGGTACGCGGTATCAAAACCATCCTCGATGACGATCTGCGCTATCTCGATGTGCGCGAAGAGGTCCAACGTCTCCACAACGAGGACCTTCAACGCCGACTCACCAAGACGACCTGGATGTCGGGTTGCCGCAGCTGGTACCTCACCAAGGACGGATTCAACGGCTCGATGTATCCGGGCTTCGCCACGCAGTATCTTCGCCAGATGAGGGATTTCCGGTACGAGGACTATCAGGCGGTGGCGCGTCGCGCCCGGACGCACGCCACCCGGCCCGCCTGAGATGCCGCACTGATGGCAACCGAGCATGCGTCGCGTCCCGAGCCGGGCACCATCGCCAGCGTGCTGCACAACGTGCGGCGCGCACCCAAACGCGTGCGGCGTCAATCGCGCGAATACCGCCAACTCATCGAGGGCGCGGTGTCACAGCTTTTCGACGCGGCGGTCCGTCACCCGCACGGCGCCGCGAACTCCGGTGAGTACCGAATCGACGACCTGGCGCGGTTGGCGGGCACCACCACTCGCAACATCCGCGTCTACCGCGACCGCGGGCTGCTGCCTCCGCCCCTGCGCGTCGGGCGGATCGCGCTGTTCAACGACACCCACCTGACCCGGTTGCGGCTGATCACCTCGATGCTCGACCGCGGCTACACCATCGCGCACGTACGAGAAATGTTGAGCGCGTGGGAAGAAGGCAAGAACCTCGGCGACGTGCTGGGCCTCGAAACCGCCATCGCGGGGCCGTGGACCACCGAGAAGCCCGAAACCATGCCGCTGGCCGACGCCCAGCGACTCGTCGGCGACGCGCAAGCGTTCGAGCGCCTGGTGGCGCTACAGGTGATCCGGCTTGACGGGCCCCGCGCCACCATCACCCGCCCGAAACTGATCGAGGCGTTCAACGAGATCCGCGGCTATGGCGTCGAATTCGGCAAGCTCATCGACCTGCACGAGCAGATCGTCCCCGAGATCGACAAGATCAGCGAGATGTTGGTGCGCGCGGGCGCCGAACACGTACTGGACCGCATCAAGCCCGGCGAGCCGCTGCCGGCCGACGCCGAGATCGCCGAGCTGATCACCATGCTGGTGCGCTTCCGGACTCAAGCGGTCGCTACGGTCACCGCCACGCTCGCGTCGTCGATCGAATCCAATATCGAGTCGCTGGTGAGCCGCATCTTGGCGGACTACCTCGAGTCGAGCTCGTCGGCGTGAGCGGCGGTGGCTTTCGGGATTGTCCTCGGCCGCCCCGCGCCGTGAGCGCGCAAGCTAAGACGTGTCGGCAGTGCTACGACGGCACGCAGGTGATCGGCGATGTGCATTCAACAGTCGCCAGACATCCCGACACAGTGAAAGTTGCGAAGGCAAGGACTACGGCAACAGTGACTTTCGATTTAAGACCAGACACGAATACTCCATCCCGTTGAAGTTGGGACAGATGCTAAGCGCCGCACCGTGAAAAAACAGGAGAATGACGGATATTCGCTGCCAACCGTTTAGTAGACATTGAGAATTAGGTCGACGTAGCGGGTTAGCTGCCGTCCTGGTCGGCGCATAACCGGCTCTTCGTAATTCAGAGTGCATTCACGAGTGAGTGGAGTGCACCGCTGTGCAGTAGTGAGCGCCATCGGTAGTGGGTAAGGTTGCGGAACCCGAGGGCGTTGCGGCGTAGTGCTTCCAGGCGTCCGTTGATGGCTTCGGTCGGTCCGTTGGAGGCGTGGTGGTCGAAGAACGCCAGGATGTCATCGCGGCGGCGCCATAGGGTACGGCCGAGTTGGGCGATCTCCTCCAGTCCGGCAGGCACCCCGCGTCGGATCGAGCTGATCAGCGTGGTCATTGTTTTCTTGCCGCGGCGCCGGTTTGGGTCGGCGTAGGCGGCGATGATCTTCTGGTAGATCAACCAGGCAACCTTGACCGCAACGTGCTCGTCGGTGTCGAGAACGCTGCTCAGGCGGTTGTACTGGCGTGTCGAGAGCAGCTGGAGGCGGGTGCGGCCGATGCGCCGAATCCGGTAGAGCGGATCACCGGTGTGGCCACGCCGGCCCAGGGTCTGCTGTTTGATGCGTTGGCGGCACATGTCGAGCTTGGCGCCGGCCAGTGCGACAACGTGGAACGGGTCCATCACGGTGACCGCGTCCGGGATGACTGCAGTGGCGGCGGTCTTGTATCCGGCGAACCCGTCCATCGCGATGACCTCCACGGCTCGGGAAAAATCGGCGGGTTGAGCGGCCAGCCAGTCCGCCAGTGCCGTCGCTGAACGGCCGGGCACCAGGTCAAGCAGCCGTGCTGGGCCTGCCTGAGCATGAACAGGGGTCAGATCGATGATCAGTGTGACAAACCCGGCCGGGCCGATGCGTCGGGGTGCCCAGCGGTGCTCATCGACGCCGATCACTCGCACCCCGGTCAACCGATCCGGCCCTGCCGCGGCCACGAGGTCGGCGGTCGCACGCATCGCGATCGAGCTGACAGTGTGCCAGGAGACACCGAGTTCGGCGGCGATCGCCGCAATGGTGGTGCGGTCGATCATCAACCGCCGCAACACATACCGGGCACAGCGCCGTGTCGTGGACGCCCGCGGAGCGGCCAGCTTCCCAAGATCCTGATTGAACACCGCACGCCCACACTCGGGGGTCACGCAGCGGTAGCGGGGCACGGCTACTTGTAGCACCAGCGGACAGCCAGCGACCGGCAGATCGGTCAACGGTCGAGTGACGGTGTCGCGGTAGCGACCCTGCCGACCACAGGCCGGGCAGCGGGGATCGCGCGATACCGGTGCACAGAAGATCGTTGTGGTCTTCTCGTCGACGGCGGCGTCGGTAATCGTCACACCCAACTCGATCGTGCGCATGATCGTGTCGGCAACAACAGACGGCGGGCACGCAGTAGCCTCAGGCAAGGGTCACCTCGCAGGTGTTCGTGAAACAGCGCGTAGGAGCCTGCATCGTCACCCACCGACACCCCGCCTCAGCCCGACGACACGAGACGGTCACGCGGAAATCTGCCGGCAACTGAACTCTCGTTCATGAATAGCCGATTTGACGCGCTGCCTCTTGGGCAAGTTGGAGGCGCGAGGCCAGGCCGAGCTTGGTGTAGACGTGGGTGAGGTGGGTTTCGACGGTGCGTGGTGAGATGAAAAGCCTTGTGGCGATGTCCTTGTTTCCCAAGCCCTCACTGATGAGCTTGACGACGTCGAGTTCGGCGGGGGTGAGCGAGGCCCAGCCGGTGGACGGGCGTTTGCGTTCGCCGCGGCCACGCTGGGCGTAGGCGATCGCTTCGTCGGCGGACAGTTCTGCACCCTCGGCCCATGCGGACTCGAAGTCGGCTTCGCCCAATGCATTACGAAGCGTGGCGACCGCGGCGTCGTGCTCGGCGTCATAGATCTTGAACCGGACGGCGCCCATGCGTTGCCGGAGGGCGTCCGCTGCGCCGAACAGCCGTGCCGCTTCGCGGTGGCTCTCGGCAGCGCCGGCCAGCGCACCCAGGCACTCCAGGGCATCCGGAATGCCCAGGTGTGCCTCGACGCCGGCTGCGCAGGAGAGTGCGTCGTGGGCGTCACGTTCGGCCAGTTCCGGCTCACCTCGTGCGATCGCAACGCGCGCACGCGTCGTCAGCGCCACCGCTAGATGCCAGCCCCGCATCATCGAGACGGCATCGTCGGCCCAGCGGCGCGCCGCGATCAGATCACCCCGCGCCAGCGCAACCTGCGCTATCGGGTTGACATTCACTACCCCCAGCTCGGCACTCATCCGCTGCGAGGCCGCCTCGCTCGCATCGGACGCGGCTGCTACGTCCCCCGCCGCCAGAGTCGCGACAGCCAACGCCGCGTAGGTAAAGCCCTCGAGGAACCCCCCAATATCGGCGGCGGCGACGATCGCCGCGGCGGCCGCGGCTCGGGCCGCCGTCGTGTCACCCTGGTACGCCAACGCCTGGCCCTGGCAGAACAGCATGGCCGCCCTGCCGACCACGTCGTGATTGGTCTCAGCGTCGGCAGCCGCCTCCCGCAACTGCGCGAGGGCCCCGGCCAGCTCGCCCTGGATCCATAGTGCCAAACCGAGGGACCAGCGACAGCGAAACGCGGCCGGCCGGTCACCGATCGCGTCGGCGAGGTCGCGCCCCTCTTCACCGGCCGCGCGCGCCGCGATCGGGTCACCCGCGATGAACGCGGCGTACGCCTGAAAGCCGAGGATCTCGCTCAACATCCCTCGGTCGCCGAGGCCCCGGGCCAGTTCGCTTGCCTCAGCGAGGTAGCGGGCGGCCACCTCGGTGTTGAAGACGGCGATACCTCCGCAGGCGGTCAGCGCCCGGGCCACCAGGGCCGAGTCGCCAATCTCCCGCGCGATCGCCAGGGCTTCTTCGGCCTGATCGAGGTCGACGGCGACGACCTGGGTGGCGAGCGCGGCCTTGTCGGCCAGCGCCCGCGCCCGTACCCCGGCCGCGACCTCGATGCCGTGCGCGGTGTCGTCGCTGAGGACGGCGTCGAACCAGCCCAGCCCTTCCTGGATGCGGCCCCGCCCTAGCCACAGCGGCTGCAGCGACGACACGAGCTGCAATGCGAGCTCGATGTCGGAGTTTTCGCGACTCCACGCGAACGCGGCACGCAAGTTGTCGATCTCGGCTTCGGCCTGCTCGATACGCGCCTCGCGGCCAGCTTGCCCTGGGGTGCCGAGCAGGGCGCCCAGGGAGGTGTAGTGGTCGCGGTGCCGGGTACGCACGTCGTCGGCCTCGCCGGATTCGCCGAGCTTTTCCAGAGCGTACTGGCGCACCGTCTCCAGCAGCCGGTAGCGCGTCCGACCGTGTCGGTCTTCGGCCACCACGAGCGATTTGTCCACCAGCAGCGTGAGCTGATCGAGCACCTGGTAGCGCTCGACCTCGGTGTCGGCGGCGACGGCGCGGGCTGCCGCGAGGTCGAATCCACCCAGGAACACCGCGAGCCGGCGAAACAACACCCGCTCGGGCTCGGCCAGCAATGCGTGCGACCAGTCGACCGAGGCCCGCAACGTTTGCTGGCGGCGCACGGCGGTGCGCCCGCCACCGGTCAACAGGCGGAAGCGGTCGTGCAGGCTGCCGACGATCTCCTGTAGCGACAACGCCCGCACTCGGGCCGCGGCCAGTTCGATGGCCAGCGGGATGCCATCGAGGCGACGGCAGATCTCCCGCACCGCGTCAATCTCTTCGCCGCTGACCGTGAAAGCGGGTCGCACCAGGCGCGCCCGGTCGACGAACAGCTCGATGGCCTCGTCGTCCAACGACAGCGACGGCACCTGCCAGGTCACCTCGCCGGCCACCCCGATCGGCTCACGACTGGTCGCCAACAGCGTTAGTTCCGGGCAGGCGCGCAGCAGCGAGCTGGTCAGCGCCGCAACCGCCTCCAACACGTGCTCACAGTTGTCCAGCACCACCAACATGCGACGCTCGCCCACGGCCCGCGTGAGCGTGTCGGTGCTGGACCGACCCGGCTGATCCGCCTGGCCGAGGGCGTTTGCCATCGCGACCGCCACCAGGTTGGGATCGGTAATCGGGGCAAGCTCGACATACCATGCGCCGTCGCCAAACTCGGTGGCTAGCTGCCCGGCGACCTGGATGGCCAGCCGGGTCTTACCCACGCCGCCCGCCCCGGTCAAGGTCACCAACCGATTCGCCGCGAGAATCTGACGCACATCGTTGATCTGCGCGTTGCGGCCGATGAAGCTCGTGAGCTGCGTCGGCAACCGTTCCGCGGCAACGGGTTTGGGCGCCCGTAGCGGCGGAAACTCGTTGCGGATGTCGGGGTGACACAGCTGCGCCACCCGTTCGGGACGGGCAACACCGCGCAGTTCGTGGCGGCCGAGATCGGTCAGCCATGCGTTAGGCGGAAGCGCATCGACGACCAAATCCTCGGTGGTACCCGAGAGCACCGTCTGGCCGCCGTGGGCCAGGTCGCGCAGCCGCGCCGTCCGATTGATGGTCGGCCCGACATAGTTGCTCTCGTCGCGCAATTGCACCTCGCCGGTGTGCACGCCGATGCGCAACCGGATCGGAGCCAGCGGCGCCCGCTGCAACTCCAAGGCGCACGCCGTGGCCTCGGTCGCTCGGGCGAACGCGACCACGAAGCTGTCGCCCTCACCCTGCTCAACCGGCCGCACCCCGCCGTGCACGGCGAGCAGCTCGGCCAGCGTGCGGTCCAGGCGTTCGATGGCGGCCGTCATCGCCTCCGCTTGGGTGTCCCACAACCCCGTCGAGCCCTCGATATCGGCGAGCAGCAGCGTCACCGTCCCGGTTGGCAGCTCGCCCACGCCCAACTCACTCCAGTTCACCGGCGGCATCGCCGCGCGTGGATCAGTTTCGGTCATGCTAGCCAGCATCTCGGGGCAACGAGCCGCAAACATCAGGGAAATCCCGTATCCCAACGGCACTGAGCAGTCGATTCGGTGAACACAGCGTGCCGCCGCCAGCGCGGCAATGCTGGGCAAAAACACCAGGCGACGCGTGCCGACCCCGCCCGCCCCGTTCAGTTACGAGTTCTCCCCGATGATCTGACGCTGCAAAAACGCCACGGTCGAGTCAGTGAAATTCAGGCCACCCGACCGAGGAGGACCACCCATGACCGTGACCGTTGATGGATCGAGCTGCCCGAGTGTCTTCGATGCCGGGCTGCCCACGATCGATTACCAACATGCTCAGCACCCCGACGACGCGCACGCCATCATCAGCGCCGCCCGCACGAAGGCGCCGATTGCAATCGGCCCATACGGCCCTGAGCTGCTGACCTACGAGCTCGTGCACACGGTGCTGCGCGACTCCCGCTTCCGGGTACCGCAAGGGATGTTCCTTGCCGCCCAAGGCATCACCTCGGGCCCGTTATGGGACCGCGTCGCCGCCAACATCATCAGCCTCGACGGCGACGACCACCACCGGCTGCGCCGGCTGGTAAGTAGGGCCTTCACACCCAAGGCGACGGCCCGGCTACGTACGACGATCGTCGACGTCATCACCGGCCTGGTGGACAGCGTCAGCGCCCGCGGGCATTGCGACGTGGTCACCGACATCGCCCGCCAATACCCGATTCCGGTGATCTGCTCGCTACTCGGCGCGCCACCGGAAGACTGGGAACTGTTCTCCGACTGGACCGATGACATCTTGAAGGCCTTCAGCTGGGATGCGGCCAAGGCCACGCCGGACATCCTGACCGCTTGGGACGCCCTGGACGCCTACATCGACGACATGGTTGCGCATCGTCGCCGTGGCTTGACCGACGACCTGATCTCCGAGTTGATCCGCGCCGAAGACGACGGCGACCGCCTTAGCGGCGACGAACTGCGCATGCTTGTCGCTGGCCTGTTGTTAGCGGGCACCGACACCACCCGCCTCCAATTGAGTGCGGCCGTACACGTCCTGTGCGATCACCCCGACCAGTGGGCGCTGCTGGGCCGGCATCCAGAGCTGGCGACCGATGCCGTTGAGGAGCTCATCCGCCATTCGCCGATGACGTTCGTCACGTTGCGCACGGCCGTTGAGGATGTCGAACTCGCGGGCGTGAAAATCGCCGCCGGCACGATCGTTGTCGTCAATACCGGTGCAGCCAACCGGGATCCCGCCGTCTGCGCCGACCCCGACCGCCTCGACCTCAGGCGCCGGGGCGCCCCACCGATCCAGACATTCGGCAGCGGCGTGCACTACTGCCTCGGAGCCAATCTCGCGCGCCTCGAATTGACCCAAGCCCTAGCGGTCATGACACAGCGCATGCCCA
Source organism: Mycobacterium sp. (assembly GCF_025933915.1). Classification (GTDB taxonomy): domain Bacteria; phylum Actinomycetota; class Actinomycetes; order Mycobacteriales; family Mycobacteriaceae; genus Mycobacterium. Next base: position 25,653 of record NZ_JAICZA010000006.1, on the reverse strand, counting down.
ACGCCCGGCGCACCGGTCCAGCCCCATGGAAACCAGTCTCAGCGCTGGGAGGACCCACCACCCTGCCGATCGCATTCAACTCCACCTGCTAAGCCAACGCTGACCCAACAGCTGAAGTCGTTGTGGCGCGGCACACCTGCGTCCACCGACAGCACCTAATGGATGCAACTAGCGCCCGCAGCGGTTTGCCCCACTTCACTTCGGATCATGTCAACGTCGACGGCTGCCGACTGTTTGCTCTCCTCCCGCTGCCATCAATCAGAGTTACCCCCAATTCCATCGGGCGCACGACGTGTCAACTGCACCACACGGCGGACGCCCAGATACGGGTCACCCGACGCGTTGGTGGGCGAGTGTAGGAACCCGAATGCTCAACCCACCAAGCCGCCTCATCGAAACGACACGACCCCCGACCGCGGACCTACGCCGACTACCAGTGCACTCTCATTTGCGAAGAGCCGCATAACCATACTCAGTGCCCGCTCAAGGTCAGCGTCCCCTTCGTTTGAAGCACTTTGCTGGCGGTGATCTTCTCGGTCCTACGCGCCTCGCGTTCGAGGTAGCGCTGCTTGGATTCGTCGAATTTTTCGGAGGCGTCCTGGAGTTCCTTGACCAGTAGCGCGAGGTCGTCGCGCATCCGGGCGGCCTCGCCGGTAATGTCTTCGCGTTCAAAGATGCGCCACTTCTTCAATACCGGCATGACCACTTCGTCGAGATGAATGCGCGGGTCATAGACACCGCCGACGGCAATGATGACCGCCTTACGCCGAAACTCGGGCACCGTGAATCCCGGCATCTTGAAATTGCGCAGAATGCGATGCACCGACTTCATCGCTTGATTGGGTGCAATGTCCAGACCCGCGGCGCTGACATCCCGATAAAAGATCATGTGCAGGTTCTCGTCGTGCGACACCCTGGCCATCAACTGCTCGGCGATGGAGTCGTTACTGACTTTGCCGGTGTTGCGGTGCGAGACACGGGTCGCCAATTCCTGGAACGAGACGTACATGACCGAGTCGAACAGACCCTCAGCAAACATCTCGCCCTGCTGATTCTGGCCGGGGCTAAAGCCCCTGGTCATTTGCTCGAGCCGTAGCTTTTCCAACTCCACCGGATCGACGGTGCGGGTGACGACGAGGTAATCGCGCAACGCGGTGCTGTGTCGGGCCTCCTCCGAGGTCCACCGATTCACCCACTGCCCCCACGGACCGTCCATGCTGAAGTTCATCGCGATCTCGCGATGATAGGACGGCAAATTGTCCTCCGTCAGCAGGTTCTGGACCATCGCCACCTGCGCGACGTCGGGCAACTGGGTCTGCCCGGGCTCCCAATCCTGGCCGTCCAGTGCGTAGAAGTTTTTGCCGTCCGACCAGGGCACGTAATCGTGCGGATTCCATTCCTTGAACATCGAGAGGTGGCGGTTGAGCAGGCGCTCGACCACCGGCTCGAGTTCCTGCAGTAGCTGCAGATTAGTCAGATCCTTGGACACGAAACCCTCCCTGGCGGCCAGCAACGCGCAATGTGTCTGTGTCACGCGGTTACATAAAGATGCCACGCCACAGGCGTCGCAAAACAGGGCCGAAGGTCCCTACGGCCGAATTGTGACCAGGCGAATAGAGGGCCGGCCGGACAAAGCGCCGGCAAGCGATCAGGCGGCTACTGGCGCGCAATCAGATACGGCGCGAGCGTGGACAGCTTCTCGCACGTCTCTTCGAATTCGCGTTCGGGCGTGGACTCTTCGATGATGCCGGCACCGGCCCGCAACCAGGTCTTACCGTCACGCTCGTAGGCCGCGCGCAGCGTCAGCGCCGCATCCAACCCGCCGTCGGCTGAGATCATCACGACCGCACCGGAATACAGCCCACGTGGTCCTTCGTCGAGGCGCATGATCGCTTCGACTCCGCCCGCCTTCGGAATGCCCGACGCTGTGACCGCCGGGAACAGCGCTTCCAGCGCATCCATCCGGTCGTTCGACGTACCCAGGCGCCCGCTGACCGTGGATCCGAGGTGCTGCACACTCCCCCGTTCCCGCACCGTCATGAAATCGGTGACCACCGCGGTGCCGGGCTCGGCGATCTCGGTCATCTCCCGCAGCGAGCTCCGCACCGAAATCGCGTGCTCAACAATCTCTTTGGAGTTTGACTCCAGGTCGTCGCGAGCCTGGCGGTCACGCAGCTCACCATGACCAAGCGCGCGGGTACCCGCCAGCGGCTCGGTCACCACGACGCCGTCGCGATACACCGCAGCGACCAGTTCGGGGCTGTAGCCCACCGCGCGAGTTCCGCCCAGCCGCAGCAGAAACGACCGCACGGGGGTGTTGTGCCGACGGGCCAGCCGGTAGGTGGACGGGAAGTCGAGCGCGAACGGCACCTCGAGAGAACGGGAAAGGATCACCTTGTGGTAGCGGCCCGCCGCGATCTCTCCCACGGCCGACGCCACCCGATCGCGGTAGTCCGAGGGGTCGGCGACGACGTCGACCGCCGAGGCGTCGCGCAGAGCGGGTACACCGTCGCCGAGCACGCCCAGCACCACGTCACGGTGGTCGGCCGACGTATCGAACAGACGGACCGCCTCCCGGGACACCACAATGCGACCGTGCGGCCAAAACACCCGGGCTAACGGGGTCCCCGGTGCCAGGCGCTGCTGCAGCCCGTAGCGGTAGACCCCGAATTCGAAGGCGATCCAGCCGAAGAGTTGGTCTGTTTCCAACAACAGCCGGTCGATGGCTTCACCGAGCGCCGGCCCGGGTCTCCCCGACCACTGTTGACGTTGAATCACGCCGTCGCGGATCACCCGCAGCTCGTCGCTGTCCAGCTCGATCATGGCGCGCACACCGGTGGCCAGGACCCATTCACCGCCGCGCTCGTAGAGCAGATACTCCTCCCCGACGCGCTCGGACAGCACCACGGCCAGCTCGGCCGCCAGGTCCGCCGGGTCGATATGGACGGGGAGGGGGATCGACGGCGACGCAGAGCCGGCGGGACTTGTCTCGACGCTGACCTCGGTCACGGTTAGTAAATGTAGCCTAACCTATGTAGCTGTGCGCAACCGATCCCATCGAGTTGTCCCCGATTCGTGCATTCAGCCAAAACTCCCTCGGAGTTAATGCCCGATCCGATCTGGGGCCACTCGTCGGAACACATCGACACCATCGGCCCGGCCGTCCCGTTCGCGCAGCTAGGCCGTGCGCCGCCGGCTTCCGCGGGCGAGCGGCACCCCGGCGTCTGTGAGGCTCGCCACTCGAAACGTTTCCCAACCGTTTACGTCGTGGTTGCACAACAAACGGCCTCTTGCCGCGACACTTCGTCCTAGCACCGCCGCCCGCCCCTGGAGCCGCTGGATTACCTGGCGGGTCGGTGACCCACCGGAAAAAGGGAGCCGGGGTCGGGCCCGCTTAGCTGGTACGCGTCGATCCGCTATTGACTGCACAGTAAACGTACAGCACATTCACATCGAACCCACCCCATCCGCGTGGCCTTCAAAGGACGGATTCCGTTCCACCGAAATCGCTTTGACCTGCCCTTTCCCCGCCGTGGGACAGTCCGGTACGCCGGGTGTTGCGACTTGGCTTCCGAGTGGCAGGGCGACAGGCGCGGCGTTACGTTCTTGACGATCGTCGGGATGTTTCGTGGTTGCTCCGCTTTGCGGACGGTGCTCCCCGTAGATCACGGGCCCAAACAACGGAGGCATCGATGCTGCAAGAGTTCTGGCACAACTTCACCCACAACCTCTTCAAGCCGCTTCTGCTGTTCTTCTACTTCGGGTTTCTGATCCCCATCCTGAAGGTGAGGTTCGAATTCCCCTACGTGATCTATCAGGGGTTGACCATGTACCTGCTGCTGGCCATCGGCTGGCACGGCGGAGAAGAGCTCGCCCAGGTCAGCGCCAACAGCGTCGGGACGATCGTCGGATTCATGGTGCTGGGCTTCGTGCTGAACTTCTTCATCGGAAGCCTGGCCTACCTGGGGCTCAGCCGGCTGAAATCGCTGCGCAAGGTCGACATGGCGACCGTCGCCGGCTACTACGGGTCGGACTCGGCGGGGACTTTCGCCACCTGCGTTGCCGTTCTGGCCGCTGTGAATATCGCGTTCGACGCGTATATGCCGGTGATGCTGGCGGTGATGGAGATTCCGGGCTGCTTGGTGGCGCTGTATTTCGTTGCCCGACTGCGCCATCGAGGGCTGGACTCCGCGGGCTACATGCCCGACGAGTCCGGCTACACCCCACCGGTCAGGGTCGGTGTCGGTCCCGGCACCGCCGCACGCCCCCCGCGCGGCCAGAGCCTCGAGAGCCAAGAAGAGCGGGCCATCGAGCAAGAGCTCGAATTGTCGATGGAAAAGCTGCAACATTGGCAGCCCGACGAGAGCCCGCCTGGTCCGAAGGCCAAGCGGATGCCGATTTTCTCCCGCGAGCTGTTGCAGGAAGTCTTCCTCAACCCCGGGCTTGTCTTGCTGATGGGCGGGATCATCATCGGACTCGTCAGTGGGCTGCAGGGTCAGAAGGTCGTCGCGGACGACGACAAGTTCTTCGTGATGGCGTTCCAGGGTGTGCTGTGTTTGTTCCTGCTCGAAATGGGGATGACGGCGTCACGCAAGTTGAAGGATCTCCGCTCGGCGGGCCCCGGATTCATCGTCTTCGGCCTGGTGGCGCCGAATGTCTTTGCGACACTAGGTATTTTCGTCGCCTGCTGCTACGCCGCCTTGACCCACGCCGACTTCAAGCCGGGGACCTACGTTCTCTTCGCGGTCCTGTGCGGCGCGGCGTCCTACATCGCCGTCCCAGCGGTCCAACGCCTGGCGATTCCCGAGGCGAGCCCGACGTTGCCGCTGGCCGCCTCACTGGGTCTGACGTTCTCCTACAACGTCACCGTCGGAATCCCGCTCTATATCGAGATCGCCCGTATCGTCCGGCATCTGTTCGGGCTCTGATCGCGCGGACCGGGCCGCTACCCCAAGAGCGTCCGCACGACGGCATCGGCCAGCAGCCGTCCGCGCGGGGTGAGGACGAGCCTGTCACCGGCCGCTACCAACAACCCGTCGGCGACGACGCCCTCGGCGCGGTCACGCTCTTCGGAACTCAACAGGGCAACCGGAAGCCCTTGGCGCAGACGGACTTTCAACAGCACGTCTTCGGTGTGTGACGTCTCGGCGCCGAGCCGCTCGAATCCCGCCACCGGCAGCGCGGCCGCGGACAGCCGCTCGGCATATGCGTTGGGGTGCTTGACATTCCACCAACGGGTGGTGCCGACGTACCCGTGCGCACCCGGTCCCGCGCCCCACCACTGTCCGCCGTCCCAATAGCCGAGGTTGTGCCGGCATTCACCACCCGGGCGCGACCAGTTGGAAACCTCGTACCAGGACATGCCGGCCTCGGAGAGTCGCGCGTCGACCAATTCATAGCGGTGCGCCAGCACGTCGTCGTCGGGAGCGGCCAGTTCACCGCGCCGCACTCGCCGCGCCAGGGCGGTGCCTTCCTCGACCACCAGCGCATAGGCGGAGACGTGATCGACGCCGGTGGCGATGGCCGTGTCGACCGACCGCAGCAGATCGTCGTCGGACTCCCCTGGCGTTCCATAGATCAGATCCAGGCTGACGTGCTCGAATCCCGCGGCCAGCGCCTCGCGGGCGGCGGCAGCCGATCGGTTCGGTGTGTGAATGCGGTCGAGGACACCCAACACCCGTGGTGCCACCGATTGCATCCCCAGTGACACCCGGGTGTAGCCGGCCGCTCGGATGGCGTCGAAGAGGTCGGGCCAGGCCGACTCGGGGTTGGCCTCGGTGGTGATCTCGGCATCTGCTGCCAGCGGAAAGTGCTCGCGCACCATGTCCAGCAGCCTCACCAGGCGGGCGCCGCCGAGCAGCGAGGGCGTCCCACCGCCGACGAACATGGTGTTCACCGGCGGCGCTTGCAGCCGCGTGGACGCGAGTTTCAGCTCCGTCCCCAGCGCGCTCAGCCAGGCGTCGGGATTGACGCCCCCCAGCTCAGCCGGGGTGTAGGTGTTGAAATCGCAATACCCGCAACGTGTTACGCAAAACGGCACGTGCACATAGATGCCAAACGGCTGCCCGGCGATCACCCGCATGTCGGGCAGATCGACCGTCTCCTCGCGAATGGCCATGCCAAATGATCCCACGGCCGACAGGGGCCCCGAGGCCGCCGATCCGGCCCGCGCCGACGAGCCCTGGCGCCAGGTACCTGTGCGCCGAGCGTGCATTCGCTGCGAAATTCCGGGGCCATTTTTTCGCGCTGAGTACACGCTCGTCGTTGCCATGCGGCTCGTCGTTGCCACGCGGTCGGTGTCCGGGAATGGTCCCACCCGCATGTGCAGGAGCCGCCCACCCCCGTTTGTCCGGGACTTTTAATCATCGTGAGCCCAGATTTGACCTGCTCGCGTGGCCGGTCAGCATCCGTGGCACAATGGTGACGTGACTGTCGACCGGCCCGGCCCGCACGTTGTGCTCGTGGCGCGACGGCACATCGATCTCAAGCGCGTTTGCAGCTGTATCTGTCTGCCTTGACTTGGTAGACCCAGCCCCACTGTGTCTCCAGCTGGCTGACGGTTCCGTGCCGCCCAAAAGTACCGGTGAACTGTGCTGGCCGCGCTGGCGATCTTTTTAAGGAGAACTTCCGATGACCACCGCCCGACCCGCGAAGGCCCGTAATGAGGGCCAATGGGCACTGGGGAATCGTGAGCCGCTGAACCCGAACGAAGAGATGAAGCAGGCCGGCGCCCCCCTGGACGTACGCGAGCGCATCGAGACCGTCTACGCCAAGAACGGCTTCGACAGCATCGACAAGAGTGATCTGCGCGGCCGCTTCCGCTGGTGGGGCCTGTACACCCAACGTGAGCAGGGCTACGACGGCAGCTTCACCGGCGACGACAATGCCGAGTTGCTCGAAGCCAGATATTTCATGATGCGGGTGCGTTGCGACGGCGGTGCGCTCTCGGCGGCCGCGCTGCGCACCGTAGGCCAGATTTCCACCGAATTCGCCCGCGACACGGCCGACATCACCGACCGAGAAAACGTGCAGTACCACTGGGTCGAGGTGGAGAACGTCCCCGAAATCTGGCGGCGGCTGGCCGAGGTCGGACTGCAGACAGCCGAGGCGTGCGGCGACTGCCCCCGCGTGATCCTGGGCTCACCGCTGGCCGGTGAGTCGCTCGACGAGGTGCTCGACCCGAGCTGGGCGATCGACGAGATCGCCCGCCGCTACATCGGCCAGCCCGACTTCGCCGACCTGCCGCGTAAGTACAAGACGGCCATCTCGGGTCTGCAAGATGTGGTGCACGAGGTCAACGACATCGCGTTCATCGGCGTCAACCACCCCGAGCATGGTCCCGGGCTGGACCTGTGGGTGGGTGGCGGACTTTCGACCAACCCGATGCTGGCCCAACGGCTCGGCGCCTGGGTGCCGCTCGAGGAGGTGCCCGAGGTGTGGCACGCGGCGACCTCGATCTTCCGCGACTACGGTTACCGACGGCTGCGCTCCAAGGCGCGGCTGAAGTTCCTGATCAAGGACTGGGGCGTAGCCAAGTTCCGCGAAGTTCTCGAAACCGAGTACCTCAAGCGGCCGCTGATCGACGGCCCGGCGCCCGAGCCGGCCACGCATCCGATCGACCACGTCGGTGTGCAGCGGCTCAAGAACGGGCTCAACGCGGTGGGCGTCGCCTCGATCGCGGGTCGGGTGTCGGGCACCATCCTCACCGCGGTGGCCGACCTCGCCGAGCGAGTCGGCTCGGACCGGATCCGGTTGACCCCCTACCAGAAGCTGGTGATTCTCGACGTACCCGACGACAAGCTCGACGAGCTGATCGCCGGTCTGGAGGCGCTCGGCCTGCAGTCAAAGCCGTCGCACTGGCGCCGGAATGTGATGGCGTGCACGGGGATCGAGTTCTGCAAGTTGTCATTCGCCGAAACACGGGTCAAGGCGCAGAGTTTGGTGCCCGAGCTGGAAAGTCGGCTCGCGGATATCAACCTGCAGCTCGATGTTCCGATCACCGTCAACATCAACGGTTGCCCCAATTCGTGTGCACGTATCCAGGTCGCCGATATCGGCTTGAAAGGCCAGATGGTCGACGACGGAGCAGGCGGCTCGGTCGAGGGTTTCCAGGTACACCTGGGCGGCAGCTTGGGCCAAGACAGCGGCTTCGGCCGGAAACTGCGTCAGCACAAGGTCACCAGCGACGAACTCACCGACTACATCGAGCGGCTCGCCCGCAACTTCCTGAAATATCGCGGCGAGGGTGAACGTTTCGCACAGTGGGCCATGAGGGCGGACGAGGACGATTTGCGATGAGCGAAGCAACAACTAAATTTTCAGAAGCCGAACTGCGTGAGCTTGCCGCTCGTGGCGCGGCCGAGCTCGGCGGCGCCAGCGCCAGCGACGTATTGCGTTGGACCGACGAGACGTTCGGCGGGATCAACGGGCCGCGCGGTTGGGCCACCTGCAACTACGTGGTGGCCTCCAGCATGCAGGAGGCCGTGTTGATCGATATGGCCGCCAAGGTGCGCCCGGGCGTCCCGGTGGTGTTCTTGGACACCGGCTACCACTTCGCGGAGACCCTCGGTACGCGGGATGCGATCGAGTCCGTTTACGACATCCGGGTGCTCAACGTCACTCCCGAGCAGACCGTCGCCGAGCAGGACAAACTGCTGGGCAAAGACCTCTTCGCGCGTGATCCCGGTGAATGCTGCCGGCTGCGTAAGGTCGCACCGCTGGGCAGGGCGCTGCGCGGATACTCGGCGTGGGTGACCGGGCTGCGCCGGGGTGAAACCGCCGCGCGCGCCAACGCCCCGGTGGTCGGCTTCGACGAGGGGTTCAAGCTGGTCAAGGTCAACCCGATGGTGGCGTGGACCGACGAGGATGTGCAGAACTACATCGAAGAGCACAGTGTGCTGGTCAATCCGCTTATCTACGAAGGCTATTCGTCGATCGGTTGCGCCCCGTGCACGGCCAAGCCCCTGGCGGGCGCCGACCCGCGCAGTGGACGCTGGCAGGGGCTTTCCAAGACGGAGTGCGGGCTGCACGCCTCGTGACACCCGGCGCGCGATAGAGAACCGACCGTCACGCCGACGTCAGCGCGCTCTCATCCTGGTCTGCCTCGCCGCCGCGACCGGGATCCGTCGCATCGGGGGCGATCGGTGGAACCCTGGTGGCACGCACGTAGACGGTGTCACCGTCGCGTAATGCCAGTGCCTCGGCGTCGCCCCGGGTGATCTGCGCGGTGAAGAAGCCGCCGGTGGCGGCGCTGGTCAACTCGACCCGCACCTCGAAACCCAGCGCTACCACCCGGTCGACCGTGGCCCTGACCACCCCGACGGACTCCGCGGTGCCGTCACCGCCGGCGATCGCCATGTCGGGGTTGCGACCCACCCGGATGTCGTGCGGTCGCACCAGGGCGCCGTTCAGCGTCGATACCGCGCCGAGGAACGACATCACGAACGCGTTCGCCGGGGCGTCATAGACGTCGGTCGGGGATCCGATCTGCTCGATACGCCCGTGGTTCAGCACCGCGATCCGGTCGGCCACATCCAACGCCTCGGCCTGATCGTGGGTGACCAGCACCGTGGTCACGTGCACCTCGTCGTGCAGGCGCCGCAACCATGCCCGCAGATCCTCACGCACCTTGGCGTCCAGCGCACCGAACGGCTCATCGAGCAGTAGCACCTGCGGGTCGACCGCCAGCGCTCGCGCCAGCGCCATCCGCTGTCGTTGACCACCGGACAGCTGATTGGGATAGCGACCCTGAAAACCGCTCAGTCCCACCACTTCAAGCAGGTTGTCGACCTTGGCTTTGATCTCGGCTTTGGGCCGCTTGCGGACCTTGAGCCCGTAGGCGACATTGTCGCGGACGGTCAAGTGCTTGAACGCCGCGTAGTGCTGAAAGACGAACCCGATGCCGCGGCGCTGCGGGGGCACCCGCGTCACGTCGCGACCGTAGATCGTGACGGTTCCGCTGTCGGGTTGGTCGAGGCCGGCGATGGCACGCAGCAGGGTCGATTTGCCCGAACCGCTGGGACCCAACAACGCCGTCAGCGACCCGGTGGGCACGACGAAGTCCACGTGGTCCAGTGCGACGAAATCACCGTAGTGCTTGTACGCGTCGCGCACGATGATGGCGAGGTCGCCCCGGCCGGTACCGGCGTCCGTCACGTCATCCTCCTCGTCAGGTCTGTCTCGCCGCTCGTGCGCGGCGGGCGTCGAGAACCACCTGGAAAATCAGCACCAGCACCGCAACCCCCATCAGCAAGGTCGACAGCGCGTAGGCGCCGTACTCGACACCGCGGTTGTATCGGTCTGAAACAAGCAATGTCAGTGTTTGCGACTTCCCCGGCAGGTTCGACGACACCACGAGCACCGCACCGTATTCCCCCAGCGTACGTGCGATGGTCAACACGATGCCGTAGGTCAGGCCCCACCGGATGGACGGCAGCGTGATCCGCCAAAACGTCTGCCACCAACCCGAACCCAGCGTTGCCGCCGCCTCCTCCTGGTCGGTTCCCAGCTCATGCAGCACCGGCTCCACTTCACGCACGACGAACGGCAGGGTGACGAAGATGCTGGCGAGTACGATGCCCGGCAGGCCGAAGATGACCTTGAGCCCGAGGTCTTTTTCGACGAACCCCAGCGCACCGCCCGAGCCCCACAACACGACCAACGCCACGCCCACGATGACGGGCGAGACCGCGAACGGCAGATCGATGATCGCTTGGAGCAGCCCCTTACCGCGAAACCTGTTGCGCGCGAGCACCAGTGCCGTGGGAATACCGAACACCACGTTGAGGGGGACCACGATGGCCACCACCAGCAGCGTCAAGTTCAGCGCCGATATCGCCGCGGGGGTGCTCACCCAGGCGTAGAACTGGCCGAACCCGGGCCGAAACGTCCGCCACAGGATCAACGTCACCGGCACGACCAACAACACGAAGATGTATCCGAGCGCGATGAATCGCAGCGAATAGCGGACTCCCACCGACGACGTCATGCGGCCAGCTCCTGACGTTTGGCCGCCCGCCCACCCACGATCCGCAAGATGAGCAGGACCACGAACGAAATCGCCAACAGCACAATGGAAATTGCGGCGGCGCCGGTGCGGTCGTCGTTCTCGATCAAGGTCCGTATCCACTGCGACGACACTTCGGTCTTGCCGGGCACGGCGCCACCGATCAGCACCACCGACCCGAACTCGCCGATCGCGCGTGAAAACGCCAGTCCCGCACCGGACAACAACGCGGGCAGCAGCGCGGGCAGCACCACGGAGGTGAAGACCTTCGGACCGCTGGCACCCAGCGACGCTGCCGCCTCCTCGACGTCGCGGTCCAATTCCAGCAGCACCGGCTGGACCGCGCGGACCACGAAAGGCAACGTGACGAAGGCCAACGCCACCGCGACACCCCAAGCGGTGTGCTGCAGGTGAAGACCCACCGGGCTGTTGTTGCCGTACAGAGCCAGCATGACCAGGCTGGCGACGATGGTCGGCAGCGCGAACGGTAGATCGATGATCGCGTCGACGAGTCGCTTCCCGACGAAGTCGTCGCGCACCAGGACCCACGCGATCACCAGGCCAAGAATCAGGTTGAGCACAGTCACACCGGCTGAGATCGTCAGGGTCACCCGGAACGACTCCACCGCGGCGTTCGACGTGACCGCGAGCCAGAACGCGTGCCAGCCACCGCCCGCGGACTGCCAGGCGATCGCCGTCAGCGGCAGCAACACGATCACCGACAGCCACACGGTGGCCACACCGACCCGCAGGGCGGCGTGGCCACGGCCGTGCCCGGGCAGCGGCCCGTGCCCGGTGTCACCGCTGAGCTCGGGCCGGATTGCCAGCGGGTCCGGCGTGATGGCCGTCATCCGGTGGCCTGCGTGTAGATCTTGGTGATGCTGCCGGTGTTCTTGTCGAACAGCTGCGGATCCGCGGTGCTCCAGCCGCCGAGGTCGGCGATGGTCCACAGTTTCGTCGGCACCGGATACTGGGTTCGGAAATCCGCGGCGACCGACGGGTCGACCGGCCGGAAACCGGCTTGCGCCCAGACTTTTTGGGCCGCGGCCGTGTACTGGAAGTTCTTGAAGGCGACGGCGGCCTCCAGGTGGGGACTGGTGTTGACGACCGCGACCGGATTATCGATTTTGAAGGTCTGCGCCAAGTTGACGTGTTCGACCGCCTTGCCCGCCCGCTCGATGGCGATGGCCTCGTTCTCGTAGCTGATGAGCACGTCACCGCTGCCCTGGACGAAGACGTCGGTGGCTTCGCGCCCCGATCCGGGACGGAGTTTGACGTGCTCGGTCACCAGCTTCTTGATGAAATCCACACCGGCCGCGCTGTTGGCGCCCCCGTCGCTCTTGGCGGCGTACGGCGCGAGCAGATTCCACTTGGCCGACCCCGAACTCAACGGGCTCGGCGTGACGACCTCAATGCCGGGGCGTAGCAGGTCATCCCAATCCCTGATGTTTTTCGGATTTCCCTTGCGCACCATCAGCGTGACCACCGAGCCGAACGGGATCCCCTTGGTGGCGTCGGTGTTCCAGTCCTTGGAAACCTTGCCGGCCTTGACCAATCGAGCGATGTCGGGTTCGACGGAGAAGTTCACGACGTCGGCCGGCTTGCCGTCGACGACACCGCGGGATTGGTCACCGGACGCCCCATAGGAAGTCACCACCTGCACGTCCTTGCCTTCATCGGAGGCATTGAACGCCGGAATTACCTTGCTCCATCCGGGTTCTGGGACCGAGTAGGCAACGAGCGTGATGCTGGTATGCGCATTGGCCAGCCCACCGCCACCGACCGCATCGCTGGCACCGCCGTCGCACCCGGCGAGGATGCCGGCTATCGAAACCAGGGCGAGAACAGGCCGCCAGTGCAACGCGGTCCTGATGTCCATTGATGGCCTTCCGGTGCGGAACTTATCGGATCTCGGTCCCGTCTCTGCGGAAAGGCAACTAGAACTTCAGGAGAATTCGAGAACTCCAGAACCAGACCGCACACGGGTTGGGGAGTCAGCGACAACAGTGCACGAAGGCATAGCGCCCCGGAATGCCATATGCCACACGCATGGCGGGAAGCCTAACAGGAATCGATGGTGCCGCCACCGCAGCCGGGGGCGGGGCAGACGCGCCCGGCGCCTTACCGGTGCATCAAATGGGTGACCAACCACGTGCCGATCACCAGCGCCAGCAAGATGAGAAGAACGAGCGTCACGTGCGACCGAGGCATAGGCGTTACCCGGGTGTCCCAGCGGCTCGGCGGGTACGACGCATCAACTCGATGCCCTTGCCGAGCAGGCTGTCGAGCAGGGCCGCCGTCCCGTAGGCCACCGCCAGCACGATGGGCATCACCACCATGGCCTGCAGCACGAATGGGAGCCCCGAAAGCCACAGCTCGTTGCCGTCCCACCAATTGAGGAACGCGTTCACGGAGCTCACCCTATTCGGCCCCGCCGCCGAAAACCAATGCGTGAGGATCGGCGCGCGCCTCGCGGGTGCGTGCGCGGCACGCCGCCTCGGCGAAACGTTGGACGAAGGGCCGCCGCGCGGTCGATGATGTCCAGATGGTTCTGCATGTTCAGTCCGACGATCAACCGGCCCAACCGGTCGAGACCATGCCCGAGGAAGCGTTTCAAGCGGCGGCCGCGACATCGATGTCGTCATCCATCGACCTGCGCACACCCGGTCCCCTTGCCCCCAGTGCGGCCCTGCGGAATCCCTTTCCGCCGATCGCCGATTACGCGTTCCTGTCGGACTGGGAAAACACCTGCCTGATCTCCCCGGCCGGGTCGGTGGAGTGGCTGTGTGTGCCGCGGCCGGACTCGCCAAGCGTGTTCGGGGCGATCCTGGACCGCAGCGCCGGCCATTTCCGGTTGGGCCCCTACGGCGTCTCGGTGCCGTCGGCCCGCCGGTATCTGCCGGGCAGCCTCATCATGGAGACCACCTGGCAGACCCACACCGGGTGGCTGATCGTGCGTGACGCCCTGGTGATGGGCCCCTGGCACGACCTCGACCGCCGGTCGCGGACGCATCGCCGCACCCCGATGGACTGGGATGCCGAGCACATCCTGCTGCGCACCGTGCGCTGCGTCAGCGGCACCGTCGAACTGATGATGAGCTGCGAGCCGGCGTTCGACTACCACCGGGTCGGGGCCACCTGGGAATACTCCGCCACCGCCTACGGTGAGGCCATCGCGCGCGCCGCCAAGCAACCCGACGCCCACCCGACGATGCGACTCACCACCAACTTGCGGATCGGGCTGGAAGGCCGGGAAGCGCGCGCACGTACCCGGATGAAAGAGGGCGACGACGTGTTCGTCGCCCTGAGCTGGACCAAACACCCGGCGCCGCAGACTTACGAAGAAGCTGCCCACAAGATGTGGCAGACCACCGAATGCTGGCGGCAGTGGATCAACATCGGTAACTTCCCGGACCACCCGTGGCGGGCGTACCTGCAGCGCAGTGCCCTCACGCTGAAGGGCTTGACCTACTCGCCCACCGGCGCGCTGCTCGCCGCCAGCACCACGTCGCTGCCGGAGACCCCCCAGGGCGAACGCAACTGGGATTACCGCTACGCGTGGGTGCGCGACTCCACGTTCGCGTTGTGGGGTCTCTACACGCTCGGGCTGGATCGCGAGGCCGACGACTTCTTCGCCTTCATCGCCGACGTCTCGGGGGCCAACCACGACGAGCGGCACCCGCTGCAGGTGATGTACGGCGTGGGCGGCGAGCGCAGTCTCGTCGAAGAAGAGCTGCATCACCTGTCCGGCTATGACCGGGCGCGGCCGGTGCGAGTCGGCAACGGCGCCTTCGACCAGGTCCAGCACGACATCTGGGGCTCCATCCTCGACTCCTTCTACCTGCACGCCAAGTCGCGTGAGCAAGTCCCGGAGACGTTGTGGCCGGTGCTGAAGAAGCAGGTTGAGGAGGCGATCAAGCACTGGCGTGAGCCAGACCGCGGAATCTGGGAGGTGCGTGGGGAACCGCAGCACTTCACGTCGTCGAAGGTGATGTGCTGGGTGGCGCTCGACCGTGGGGCGAAGCTGGCCGAGCGGCAGGGCGAGAAGAGCTATGCCCAGCAGTGGCGGGCGATCGCCGAGGAGATCAAGACCGACATCCTGCAACACGGCGTGGATTCGCGCGGGGTGTTCACCCAGCGCTACGGCAGCGACGCGTTGGACGCCTCGCTGCTGTTGGTGGTGCTGACGCGTTTCCTGCCACCGGACGACCCGCGGGTGCGCAACACCGTGCTGGCGATCGCCGACGAACTCACCCAGGAAGGCCTGGTGCTGCGCTACCGGGTCGAGGAGACCGACGACGGGCTGTCCGGTGAGGAGGGCACCTTCACGATTTGCTCGTTCTGGCTGGTGTCGGCGCTGGTCGAGATCGGGGAGGTGCGGCGCGCCAAGCGCCTGTGCGAGCGGTTGCTGTCCTTCGCCAGCCCGCTGCACCTTTACGCCGAGGAGATCGAGCCGCGCACCGGGCGGCAGCTGGGCAACTTTCCGCAGGCATTCACCCATCTGGCGCTGATCAACGCGGTGGTACACGTGATCCGGGCCGAGGAGGAAGCCGACGGCTCCGGGATGTTCCAGCCCGCCAACGCGCCGATGTAGCCTGCAGCGGCGATCGCAAGTGCGGCGCAGCCGGGCGAAGCGGGTCGCCGCCATCAGGCCGTCGCGGTCAGCTCAGGGCGTTGACCCTGTCCATCATGGCGTGCGCGATGTCGAGTGCGCTGGTGTTGATGTCGGCTGATCCCGGGTCGGTGGATCGCCGGCCGCCGAAGAAGACCACCTCGACCTCGACCAGGCAGTTCGACCGGATACCGATGGCACGCCCCTGCGGGGTTGGCCGCAGGGGCGGCATGTTGGGCAACACCGAGGTCGCGGTTTTGGTCGCCGCGACGGTGGTGGCGGTGCCGCGCACATCGCTGATGACGTTCGTGGTG
The DNA here is from genome assembly GCF_025933915.1 of Mycobacterium sp. GTDB lineage: Bacteria > Actinomycetota > Actinomycetes > Mycobacteriales > Mycobacteriaceae > Mycobacterium. The sequence goes on along the minus strand of NZ_JAICZA010000006.1, from coordinate 9,722 downwards.
CTGATCGGGCCGGTCTGTTCCGACGTCGTCATGCCGTTGCACTGTTGCCACTGCTGGGAGAATTGCGCGAACAGTGCCTGTGCTTCCGAGGCCGACGGCAGCGTGACGATGCCCTCCATCACGGTGATCACCTGGGCCGGTTCGCCGTTGTTCCACCACGACTCCGACGCGACGTCTTTGACTTGGGCAGACCGGTACACGCTCTTCTGCAGCATCGCCGTCACGCCCAGGCAACCGGCCTGCGACGTCGACCGCCTGACCTGGAAGAGCTTCTCGGGACCGCCGACCTGGGCCGGATCGCGGGAGACCAAGGTCTGGTCGAGCATCCGCGAGAGCGTCACGCCGTCGAGAAGCACCTTGCTGACCGTCGCACCACTGAGCGGCCGTGGCTTCAGGTTCGGTGCCGGTTTCGCCGTGCCACCCACCACCGTGCCGCAGCCCGTCAACACCGCGGCGGCCGCCGCGAGCATCGCCGCCGCTCTGAATATCCGCATCGTTACTTCTTGCCCTTGTCCCCCGCCGCGTCCGCGGACAGCGCCGCGACGAACGCTTCCTGCGGCACGTCGACCCGCCCGATGGTCTTCATCCGCTTCTTGCCTTCCTTCTGCTTTTCCAGAAGTTTGCGCTTGCGGGTGATGTCACCCCCGTAACACTTGGACAGCACGTCCTTGCGGATGGCGCGGATGTTCTCGCGCGCAATGATTTTCGATCCGATCGCCGCCTGGATCGGCACCTCGAACTGCTGGCGCGGGATCAGCTCTTTGAGCTTGGTGGTCATCTTGTTGCCGTAGGCGGAGGCACCGTCCTTGTGCACGATGGCGCTGAACGCGTCGACCGCCTCGCCCTGCAACAGGATGTCGACCTTGACCAGCTGGGCCTCTTGCTCGCCGGCCTCCTCGTAGTCGAGGCTGGCGTAGCCGCGGGTGCGTGACTTCAGGGAGTCGAAGAAGTCGAAGATGATCTCGCCCAACGGCATCGTGTAGCGCAGCTCGACGCGTTCGGGCGACAGGTAGTCCATCCCCCCGAGCTCGCCGCGGCGCGACTGGCACAGTTCCATGATGGTGCCGATGAATTCGCTGGGCGCGATGATCGTGGTCTTCACCACCGGCTCGTACACCGCGCGGACCTTGCCCTCCGGCCAGTCCGATGGGTTGGTCACGACGATTTCGGTGTCGTCCTCTTTGATCACGCGATAGACCACGTTGGGTGAGGTCGAAATCAGATCCAGGTCGAATTCGCGCTCCAGGCGCTCACGGGTGATCTCCATGTGCAGCAAACCCAGGAAGCCACAACGGAATCCGAAGCCCAGCGCCACCGAGGTCTCCGGCTCGTAAGTCAGGGCCGCGTCGTTGAGTTGCAGCCTGTCCAAAGCGTCGCGCAGGTCCGGGTAGTCCGAACCGTCCACGGGGTACAGACCCGAGTAGACCATCGGCTTGGGTTCGCGGTATCCGGTCAGCGCTTCGGCGGCGCCGCGCCGGGCCGTCGTCACGGTGTCACCCACCTTGGACTGGCGGACGTCCTTGACCCCGGTGATCAGGTAGCCGACCTCGCCCACACCCAGGCCGTCGCTGGCCTTCGGTTCGGGCGAGACGATGCCGACCTCGAGCAGTTCGTGCGTGGCGCCGGTGGACATCATCGCGATGCGCTCGCGCGGGGTGATCTTTCCGTCCACGACCCGGACGTAGGTCACCACGCCGCGGTAGATGTCATAGACCGAGTCGAAGATCATCGCCCGCAGCGGCGCGTCGGACTTGCCCTGCGGGGGCGGTACCTGGCGCACCACCTCGTCGAGCAGCTCCGCCACTCCCGCACCGGTTTTGCCGGACACCCGCAGCACATCGTCCGGGTCGCAGCCGATGATGTGGGCGAGCTCACCGGCGTAGCGGTCCGGGTCGGCGGCCGGCAGGTCGATCTTGTTGAGCACCGGGATGATCGTCAGATCGCGGTCCAGCGCCAGGTAGAGGTTGGCCAGGGTCTGGGCCTCGATGCCCTGCGCGGCGTCGACCAGCAGCACCGCGCCCTCGCAGGCCTCGAGCGCGCGCGACACCTCATAGGTGAAGTCGACGTGGCCCGGGGTGTCGATCAGATGCAGGACATAGTCCATTTCGGCGGCTTGGTCCCCCGATACTTTCCACGGCAGCCGCACGTTCTGCGCCTTGATGGTGATCCCGCGCTCGCGCTCGATGTCCATCCGGTCCAGGTATTGGGCACGCATCGAGCGCTCATCGACGACACCGGTGAGCTGCAGCATCCGGTCGGCCAGCGTCGACTTGCCGTGATCGATGTGGGCGATGATGCAGAAGTTCCGAATCTGCGCCGGCGCGGTGAAGGTCTTGTCGGCGAAACTGCTGATGGGGATCTCCTGGTCTACTTCAAACGTGGGGGGCGCCGCGCGGCCGTTTTACTGGCGGTTCGCGGGCATGTCCAGCGTATCTATGCAGGGTCGTGGAGACCTACTTGGACACAGTCACGCCCGGTTGCTCGCGTCTATGCTGCGAACATGGCCTCTGCCCGGAAATCGCAGTGGAAGACGTTCCAGCGGTTTGCCGAGAATCTGGTGTTCAACGGGGCCCCGCGGCTGGCGCGGCACGTACAGAATTCCCAGACCGTCCTGCGCGAGCTGCAGCAGGCCGTGCGGATCACCGCGAACGTCATCGCCGCCGCGGCGCCGCCACCGTCCGACGCGACGGTCACCGGACGGCCGGTGACCAGCAGCAGCCTGCCCACCGCGCAGCGGGCCCGCAGGCTGGTGTACGCGCCGAGCTTGGACGGCCGCGCCGATCCCGGCGAGATCGTCTGGACGTGGGTGGTCTACGAGGACGATCCCAGCCGGGGCAAGGACCGCCCCGTGCTGGTCGTCGGGCGTGACCGCGGCGTCCTGCTGGGGTTGATGGTCTCCAGCCAGGAACGCCACGCCGCCGATCCCGAGTGGATTGGAATCGGTTCTGGCAGTTGGGATTACGAGGGAAGATCCAGCTGGGTCCGGCTGGACCGCGTGCTCGACGTGCCCGAAGAGGGCATTCGCCGCGAGGGCGCCATCCTGGATCGCGAGATCTTCGATGTGGTGGCGGCCCGGCTGCGCGCCGACTACTCCTGGCGCTGATTTCCGCCGGGCCCGTCAGCCCTGAGTGATGTAGGACTGCAGCTGCTGTTGCTCGGCTTCGAGTTCTTCCATCCGGGTCTTCACCACGTCACCGATGCTGACGATGCCGATCAGCTTTTTCCCGTCCAGCACCGGCACGTGGCGCACCCGGTTCTTGGTCATCAGGACACTGATGGCGTCGACCTCGTCGGTCTTCGTGCACGTGGCCAGCATGCTGGTCATGATCTTGGCCACCGGGCGGGACAGCACGCTGGCCCCATGGGTGTGCAGCTGGCGTACGACGTCGCGCTCCGACACGATGCCGACGACGCCCTCGGCGCCGACCACCACCATGGCGCCGATGTTCTGCTCGGTCAGACCCGCAAGCAACTCACGAACCGTCGCGTCCGGGTTGATGGTCACCACCGCCGCGCCCTTGTTCCGCAAAACGTCCGCTATCCGCATCAAGGCCTCCAGCCGAGTTTGTGATCCGCTTCACACCAGGCTACGGCTAAGTCGCGCGGCGGCAAAGCCACCAACAGAACCTGCGAACAGATCGTGTCCAAGCGCCGAAGACCGGCCGAATCGCTCGATTGGGCCACTGTTCACGAGTGGGCCTGCAAGATGGGGCCATGATCGAGGTCACTCTGCTGGGCACCGGAAGTCCGATCCCCGACCCGAACCGCGCCGGGCCGTCGACCCTGGTGCGGGCCGGCGGGCAGGTGTTTTTGGTGGACTGCGGGCGTGGAGTACTCCAGCGCGCGGCGGCCGTCGGGGTGGGCGCGGCCGGATTGTCGGCGTTACTGCTCACCCACCTGCACAGCGATCACGTCGGCGACCTCGGCGACGTCCTCATCACGCGGTGGATCAGCACCTTCATCCCCGATCCCGCGCCGCTGGCCATCATCGGGCCGCCCGGCACGGGCGAGCTGGTGGAGGCGACGCTGAAGGCATTCCACCACGACATCGGCTACCGGATCGCCCATCACGCCGACCTGAATGCGCCGCCGGCCGTCGAGGTCCGCGAATACACCGAGGGTCCCGTATGGGACCGCGACGGCGTCGCGATCCGGGTGGCCCCCACCGATCACCGGCCGGTGGCCCCGACCATCGGATTCCGCATCGAATACGAGGCGGCGTCGGTGGTGCTCGCCGGCGACACCGTGCCGTGCGCGAGCCTGGACGAGCTGGCGGCCGGTGCCGGCGCACTGGTGCACACCGTGATCCGCAAGGACATCGTCGCCACCATCCCGCAGCAGCGGCTCGTCGACATCTGCGATTACCACTCGTCGGTGGAAGAGGCGGCCGCCACCGCGGCCCGCGCGGGCGTGGACACCCTGGTCATGACGCACTATGTGCCGGCGCTCGTGCCCGGCCAGGAAGAACAGTGGCGCGCGCTCGCGGCCGGAGAATTCGGTGGACGCATCGAGCTCGGCGACGACCTGCACCGGATTCAGGTGGACGCACAATCCTGACACTGCCGACGCTCACCGGACCGACGAATCCCGTTGTGCCGCACGGGTTATAGAGACAGCGGCCGCTACCAACCAGGTCAACACCGAGACCCGCGCGATCGGCAATATGACACCCAGCGCGGGCCGGATCAGCACCGCCACCGCCGATTCGGCGAGGACGGCCGTCGCCAGGCCGATCCGGGCGACCGGCCGGGGTAGCACTCCCCGGGTGGCCCCGGGCGCCGCCATCGCGGCCACCAGCAGGCCCAACGCCACGATGTGGCCCGCGCCGCCGGTGAGAAAGGCCAGCAGGTAGAGCGCTCTGACCAACGCAGTGTCGGCATTGACTTCCGGCCACGACATCGTCCAACCCAGCAATCCGGCGAGAGCGAGCGCCCCGGCGGCCAAAATGCCGCCGGTGAGCGCGATCGTGGCGGCCGCGGCGCTGGCTCCGAGTTGCCTCAACCGCGCGCCGGCCGTCGCCGCGTAGATCGCCAACGGGACCGACGACGCGAACGTCGCGACGGCGATGACGCGCACCGCCGCCGGCTGGGCACGCACGTACGCCGCCACCGCACTCGCCGGGCCGTACGGCAACGGCATGACGCCACCCATCCCGACTCCGATCGCGATCCCGCCGAACAGCAGGCCGATGCAGAGCAGGGAAAGCGACGTCAGGGGCGGCCCGCCGCGGCCGGGGTGGCTCGCGTCGAGCCGAGTCGCGCCCTCGGGTGCATCGTTCATCACGCAACGGTATTACCCGCTAGGCGAGCCGGGTGACCTCCACGGTCACGTCCAGGTCGGTGGCGCCCTCTCCGGAGTAGATGCCTTTCAACGGGGAAACGTCGGCGTAGTCGCGGCCCGCCCCCACGCCGACGTACTGCTCGGTGATCTCGGCGTCGTTCGTGGGGTCATAGCTCCACCACGCGCCCGTCCATGCCTCGATCCAGGCGTGACTTCGCCCGTCCACGGTGTCCCCGACGGCGGCGTCAGGTTTGGGATGCACGTAGCCCGACACGTAGTGCGCGGGAATCCCCATGCCGCGCAACAACATCAACGACAGGTGCACGAAGTCCTGGCAGACGCCCTTGCCCTCTTTGAGCGCGTCCAGACCGGACGAGTGCACGCTGGTGGTTCCCGGAAGGTAGTCCAGCTCGTCGCGCACCCAATTGGACGCGGCGACAACGGCTTCGGCCGGCCCGTGGGTTTTGCTGAGCTTCTTGCCCACCGACGCCACCCGCTTGCTGGCCGGGGTGTGCTCCGTGGGGCGGAGCAGGTCGTCGAAGCGGTCGATCACCGCATCCGAGCGCAGATCGCTCCAGCCCACCTCGGTGGCCACCGGCTCGGCGCGCTCGGTCTCGACGACCGAGGAGGACATCACCGTGAGATCGGTGTGCGGCGCGTGCAGGTCGAACGCCGTCACCGCGGTGCCCCAATAGTCGATGTAGCGGTAGGACCGGGTCGCCGGGATGGTTTCGACGCGGTTGAGGATGACGTTCTGGCGGTTGTTCGACCGCGGGGTCAGCCGGGCTTCGTTGTAGGAGGCGGTCACCGGCGACTGGTAGGCGTACCCCGTGGTGTGCACCACCCGCAGCCGCCACATCAGCCGTTCTCTTTCCTGCTGACCAGTCGGGCGCGCCGGCCGGCATCCGACCACGCCACCCACGGCGTGACGTGAAAGTACTGCAGCGCCAAGGCCTCTGCGACATCGCGGCAGGTGCGCTGCAGGCCCGCCAATCGGCTTTCCAACGTCTCCAGCAGCACGCCGGGCTGGACGAACTCCAATTCGCTGCGGGCCTGCCCGAGCAACCGCTGGGCCTCCGCGGTGGCCCCGATCCGGCTCTGCCGAGTGTGGACCAGTTCGTCGAGGTTGTGTTCGGCCAGCCGCAGCGAATAGAACACCGAACGCGGAAACAGCCGGTCGAGCAGCATGAACTCGACCACTCGGCCCGCATCGAGCACACCGCGGTAGGTGCGCAGGTAGGTATCGTGCGCACCCGCCGAGCGCAGCAGCGTCACCCACGCCGGGGACGAGGCGCTGTCCCCGACCCGCGACAGCAACAGCCGCACGGTCATGTCGACCCGCTCGATCGCCCGGCCCAACACCATGAAGCGATATCCGTCGTCGCGCGACAGCGTCGAGTCGGCCAAGCCGGCGAACATCGCCGCCCGCCGCTCGACGAACGACAGGAAGTCGTGTGGCCCAAGTCGTTTGGCGGCGCGTTCGCGTTCGGGCAGGGCGTGGTAGGTGGTGTTGAGGCACTCCCATATCTCGCTGGACGTCACCTCCCGCGCCGACTTCGCGTTTTCCCGTGCCGCGGTGATGGCGTCGACGATCGAGCACCCACCCTGGGCGTTGGTGCTATAGGCCACCAAATCGGTCAACGACCACACGTCCAGGTCATGGTCCGGCGGGTCGATGCCGAGCACCCGCAGCAGCAGCCGCGAAGCCTGATCCGGGTCGACGCTGGAATCCTCGAGCAATTGGTGCAGCGCCACGTCCAGAATTCGCGCGGTGTCGTCGGCGCGCTCGACGTAGCGGCCGATCCAGTAGAGCGCCTCGGCGTTACGCGCCAGCATCAGCGCACCACCCTGCGCTGCTGCTGTTGCTCGAGCTGCTCGCGGAGAGGCTGTTCGGTGGGTTGCGGCTGTTGCGGCGTCAGCGGCGGCGAGTCGTCCAACATGGGGTCGGGCATGGAGGACGGCAACGAGCGCACCACCTCCGCCGCCTCGAGCTCATGGTCGCCGGCCGACGCCCGCGATGCCAACACCCAGGTGTCCTTCGAGCCACCGCCCTGGCTGGAGTTGACCACCCGTGACCCCTCGACCAGCGCCACCCGCGTCAGCCCGCCGGGCAACACCCACACGTCGTTGCCGTCGTTGACCGCGAACGGGCGCAGGTCGACGTAGCGGGGCGCCAGCGCGCTGCCGACCTGCGTCGGCACGGTCGACAGTTCCATCATCGGCTGGGCGATCCAGCTCCGCGGATCGTCGCGAATCTTCTTGGCGGCGACCGCCAACTCCTTCTGGGAGGCCTCCGGACCGAACACGATCCCGTAGCCGCCGGATCCCTCGACCGGCTTGAGGACCAGCTCGTCGATCCGGTCGAGCACCTCTTCGCGTTCGTCGTCGAGCCAGCAGCGCAGCGTCTCCACGTTGGCCAGCAGCGGCTTTTCGCCCAGGTAGTACTCGATCATGGTGGGCACGTAGGTGTAGACGAGTTTGTCGTCGCCGACGCCGTTGCCGATCGCGCTGGAGATGACGACGTTCCCGGCGCGAGCGGCGTTGACCAAGCCCGCCACCCCCAACACGGAGTCGGCACGGAACTGCAGCGGGTCCAGGAAGGCGTCGTCGATGCGCCGATAGATCACGTCGACCTGGCGCTCCCCCTCGGTGGTGCGCATATACACCTGGTTGTCGCGGCAAAACAGGTCGCGTCCTTCGACCAGCTCGACCCCCATCTGACGGGCCAGCAGGGAATGCTCGAAATACGCCGAGTTGTAGACGCCCGGGGTCAGCACCACCACCGTGGGGTCGGCCTCGTTGGTGGCCGCGGAGCTGCGCAGCGCCCGCAGCAGGTGGGCGGCGTAATCGTCCACCGAGCGCACGCGATGGGTGGCGAACAGGTTCGGGAAGACGCGCGCCATGGTGCGCCGGTTCTCCATCACGTAGGAGACGCCCGACGGCGAGCGCAGGTTGTCCTCGAGGACCCGGAAATTGCCCTTTTCGTCGCGAATCAAGTCGATGCCGGCGACGTGGATCCGCACGCCGTTGGGCGGCACGATGCCCATCGCCTGGCGGTGAAAATGCTCGCAGGAGGTGATCAAGCGGCGCGGGATCACCCCGTCGTTGAGGATTTCCTGATCGCCGTAGATGTCATCGAGGTACATCTCGAGCGCCTTGACCCGCTGGGTGATACCGCGCTCCAGCTTGGTCCACTCGGCCGCGGAGATGACCCTCGGCACCAAGTCCAGCGGAAACGGCCGCTCCTGGCCCGACAGCGAGAAGGTGATGCCCTGATCGAGGAATGCGCGGGAGAGCGCTTCGGCGCGGGCTTTCAGCTCCGAGGCGTCCGACGGCGCGAGCTCGGCATAGATGCCCTTGTAGGGGCCGCGAACCGCGCCCTGGGCGTCGAACATCTCATCGAAGGCCATCTCGTAGGCGTCCGAGGACGTGTTGTATCCGCCGAAAATGCGCTCAGAGCGCGCAGCACGAAAACCCCGCGTGGTCTCCTCAAGCTGGTTCGTCAGACTCACTGTGCAGATGCTGCCTCAAATTGACGTTCTGGCAGCCCACGTGTTCCCGTTTTGGGAGAAAACGTAACTCACTGATAACCTGGGCAATCGCTGTGGTGGTTTCCGGCGCCCAACCAAACGTCTGATCGAAGAAGGAACTCGAGCGTGGCCAACATCAAGTCGCAGCAGAAGCGCAACAAGACGAACGAGCGCGCTCGCCTGCGCAACAAGTCGGTGAAGTCGTCGCTGCGCACCGCTGTCCGCGCGTTCCGCGAGGCCGCCGGCGCCGGGGACAAAGACAAGGCCGCCGAGTTGCTGGTGTCGACCAACCGCAAGCTGGACAAGGCCGCCAGTAAGGGCGTGATCCACAAGAATCAGGCGGCCAACAAGAAGTCGTCGCTGGCGCAGGCCCTCAACAAGCTCTGAGGCCTACCGCCGACGTCATCGGCTGCGCTGGGCGGCTAGCTCGGCAACCTTTCTGACCGCGGATTCCAGGGCATAGTCGGCGTCCGCCACCGCCCCCTTGACGTTCGCGTTGAGCGCGGCCACAACCTTCATCGCCGTCGCGACCGTGTCGCGCGACCAATGCCGGGCCTGTTTCTGGGCCTTCTGCACCCGCCAGGGTGGCATTCCCAGCTGGGACGCCAGCCGGTAGGGATCCCCCGACAGCGGGCCGACGCGGCCGATGGTGTGAATCGCCTCGGCCAGCGCGTCCGCCAGCACCACCAGGGGCTCCCCCCGCATCATCGCCCACCGCAGCGCCTCGGCGGCTCCTTCGATGTCGCCGACCACCGCCTTGTCGGCGATGTCAAAGCCCTTCACCTCAGCCTTGCCGCTGTGATAACGGCGCACCGCGGCGGCGTCGATCACCCCGCCGGTATCAGCGACCAATTGAGAGCAGGCGGACGCCAACTCCCGCAGATCGGAGCCGACCGCGTCCAGCATCGCGGT
>NZ_JAICZA010000013.1 GCF_025933915.1 Mycobacterium sp. | reverse complement strand
TGGCCACGGGCGACTCCAGCACCGAAGCGCTGCGCTGCCTCAAACGTCGCCTGGCCCGCGTCGTTTTCCACCACCTACACACCGACCACCAAAACCGAACTCAGCCTTGCCAAACGGCAGCGGCTTGACATAGGAGAAACGCGTGCTGCTCTCCGATCGGGACCTCAGGGCCGAAATCACCGCCGGGCGGTTGGGCATCGACCCCTTCGACGACGCCCTGGTGCAGCCATCCAGCATCGACGTTCGCCTTGACTGCATGTTCCGGGTGTTCAACAACACCCGCTACACCCACATCGACCCGGCAAAGCAGCAGGACGAGCTGACCACCTTGGTCGAACCCGTCGAGGGGGAGCCGTTCGTGCTGCATCCCGGCGAGTTCGTGCTGGGCTCGACGCTGGAGCTGATCACCTTGCCCGAGGACCTCGCGGGACGACTGGAGGGTAAATCGTCGCTCGGCCGCCTCGGCCTGCTGACGCACTCGACGGCCGGCTTCATCGATCCCGGCTTCAGCGGTCACATCACCCTCGAGCTGTCCAACGTCGCGAACCTGCCGATCACGCTCTGGCCGGGGATGAAGATCGGTCAGCTGTGCATCCTGCGGTTGACCAGCCCGGCCGAACATCCTTACGGCAGTTCGCGAGTGGGTTCGAAGTACCAGGGCCAGCGAGGGCCCACGCCGTCGCGCTCCTACCAGAACTTCATATCGTCTACATAGGTTCTGCGGGACCCTCTCGCCCCCATTCTGCGCGATACTTAGTTAGTCATGGTTTTTACCTCCGCCTGGCCATGGCCGTCGTGCAATACCTTTGGAGGGGTTTGTATTGGATATCGTGCTCGGGGTGTCGATGGCACCGTCGTCAATCCAAATGGTCGTCCTGCAAGGCGAATACGCCGACGGCGCCACGGTAGAAGAGGACGCGATCGACGTCACCGCCGCCGATGATGCAGCCACCACGAGCGCTCCCGACCGGGTGATCTCGGCCATTTTGGGCACCCGCGAGGGCGCCGCCGATGCCGGCCTCGAACTGTCATCGATCGGGGTGACGTGGACCGATCAACTCGAAGCGGCCGCCTTGCGCGACGCACTGACCGCTCACCGGATCGACAACGTGATGCTGGTGTCGGCTTTTCTTGCCGCGGCGGCGCTGGCGCAAAACGTCGGCGGCGCAATGGGTTACGAACGCACCGCCGTGCTGCTGGTGGAGCCCGATACCGCGACCCTGGCCGTCGTCGAGACCTCCGACGGTTCCATCCCGGACGTCTACAAACAGCAGATCCATGCCGAGTCCTACGGCGCTGCCGCCGAGCAGCTCGGCGCGATGGTCGCCGGGCTGGAGAAGCTGGAATCACCGCCGGGCGGGCTGCTCTTGGTCGGCTCGGGCATCGATGTCGCTCCGTTGAAGCCGGCCCTGCAGTCGACGACGGCCCTCGGCGTGAGTGTGGCCGAGGAGCCGGAGACGGCGCTGGCCCGCGGGGCGGCGCTGGCGTCGGCGAACGCCCCGCTGTTTGCGTCCTCGACCGCCGCGCTGGCCTATGCGCAAGACCCCGGTACCGGCGCGGTCGATCAGTACTCCCTGCCCGAATACCTCTATGTCCCCTTCGGCCCGGAGCCCGGTGACGACGAACTCGCCTACAGCGCGGTGGGGGATGAGGACGCCGATTCGCCGACCGTCGTCATCGAGAGGCTTTTCCTTCCCGAAGCAAGTCAGCCGCAGCGGCGGCCGGCCTTGCTGGTCGGCAGCGGGCTGGCGGTGGCCGCCATCAGCGCGGTGTTGGCGCTCGAGATCGCGTTGGCGATCGGCATCCGCTCGACGGGGACCGTCGCTTTGCAGCCAACCCCGAACCAGCAGCTGATCGTTCCCACCGAGCAGGCGCCCGCCCCGGCGCAGGCGTCCGCGCCGGAGCCGAAAATCAGCCTGCCCGCTCCCGTGGCGGCACCCAAGCCGTTGAACCCCCCGGTCGCCGCGCCGCTGCCCGCGGTTCCGCCACCGGCAGCCCCTCCCATGCCCGCGTCGCCGCCGGTGATCCCTGTTCCCGTTGTGGTTCCACCGGTGCCGGTTCCGGTGCCGGTCCGCATCCCGATTCCCAACCCGGTTGTGAGCCCCCCGCTGTTCGAGGCCCCGCCGCGTGTGTCGGTCCCTCAACCGGTGCTGCCCCAGCCGCCGGTGCGCGTTCCCCAGCCGCCATCGCCCCCGAAGGTGGGCGGCACCGTTCCGCAGTCCCCGCCGCACCAAACGCCTCCCGGCGAAGTCACCCCACCCAAGCCGAGCAATCCCGGTAACTCCGGCGGTGGGCACGTGCCGACGCCGGGCTCGGGTGGGTCGGGCGGCTCGAATGGCGGCCACATTCCGGCCCCCGGCGCGGGTAATTCGGGTGGCTCGGGTGGTGGACATGTTCCGACGCCTGGTGCGGGTGGCTCGGGTGGTGGACATGTTCCGACGCCTGGTGCGGGTGGCTCGGGTGGTGGACATGTTCCGACGCCTGGTGCGGGCGGTTCGGGTGGCGGCCATGTCCCGACGCCCGGTGCGGGCGGCTCTGGTGGCGGCCACGTCTCGACGCCTGGCGCGGGTGGCTCTGGTGGTGGACATGTTCCGACTCCTGGCGCGGGCAGCTCTGGTGGTGGCCACGTCTCGACTCCTGGCGCGGGCAGTCCGGGCGGATTTGGCGGTGGGCACGCGCCTGCCCCCGGCGGCGGGTTTGGCGGTGGCCACGCTCCTGCCCCCGGCGGTGGGTTTGGTGGTGGCCACGCTCCCGCCCCTAGCGGCGGCGGTCACAGCGGCGGCGGATTCGGCGGCTTTGGCGGCGGTCACGGTGGCGGCGGCGGCTTTGGCGGCGGCGGCCACGGTGGCGGCGGCGGAGGCTTCGGTGGCGGCCACGGCGGCGGCGGGCACAAATAACCGCGGCGTGCCAGACACCCCACAGCCGGCGGCCCGGGCGGCTACCAGCTCCGATCGAGTGGGGTGAGCTGGACCGACCCGGTCAAGACGGCGGCACCTGCGCGATGTGTTGGCGGCCCTGGCACCGGTCTTCTTTAGCCGCCCGCACACGCACCAACCACCGGACGTCGGCACGAACGTCGTTGCACCTGAGAATCCTCCGCCCGCCGCCGGCCCGCCCCGCCGTCGGCCCCCGCGCCGGTACCGCCCGAAGCGCCTCCGGCACCCTCGCCGCAGTCCGGCGACCACGAACACTGGGACGACTGGCTGCATCGCCAGGTGGGGCCCGAAATCTCGGTCCCGGAGCCCGGCCCCGGACGGTCCCGGCCCGCCCCCCGCCCGCCGATCGCGCGTAAAATCGTGGCACTAGGGGAATAACGGTGGGGACTCAGCGACCCCGCGCGCCATCATCTCGTGCGGCGGCGGCGCCCTCACCGCGAATGGCTAGCAACCGACTATTGGAGGAGCTTTGGACACCGTACTGGGTGTGTCGATGGCCCCGACCGCAGTCCGGATGGTGCTGGTCGAGGGGGAAAACGGCGACGGTGCCACCGTCGATGAAGATAATTTCGATGTCACGACGGCCGCTGATGCGGCAACCGTCACCGCCTCCGACCAGGTAGTCTCCGCCATCTTGGGGACGCGTCAGGGCGCGGCGGAGGGCGGCTACCAACTGGCGTCGACCGGAGTCACGTTCACCGACCCGGTCGAGGCCGCCGCGCTGCGCGACAAGCTCGCCGCCCACAAGGTGGAAAATGTGATGCTGGTCTCGGCCTTTCTGGCCGCGGCCGCGCTGGCCCAGGCGGTTGGCCACCGCACCAACTACGCGCAGACGGCGCTGCTGTACATCGAGCCCGACACCGCGACGCTGGCCGTCGTCGACAGCGCCGACGGATCCATCGCCGAAGTCCGGCGCCAGGCGCTCCCCGAGGATGACGAGGCGGCGGTGGCCGAACTGGCCGCGATGGTCTCCGGCGCGGCGAACATGGAGACCCGCCCGGACGCCGTATTCGTCGTCGGCTCCGGCATCGACATCCCGCTGATCAAGCCCGCGCTGGAGGCGGCGACCACCCTTCCGCTGACGGCGGCCGAGGAACCGGAGACGGCACTGGCCCGGGGCGCGGCCCTGGCGTCGGCCCATGCTCCGCTGTTCGCGTCGTCCACCGCGGCACTGGCGTACGCGCAGGACCCCGGCACCGGTGCGATCAACCCGCTCGCCGTCGCACCCGGCTACTTCGACGCACCCGCTGCCGCCGGCGCGGATGCCCTGGCATACAGCGCCGTGCCCGACGACCCGGACGAGTTCTTTACCGGCACGCAGACCGCCGCCACCGAGCTCGTCGACGCCGACTATCGCGGACGCAACTCGTTCAAGTTGGTGGGCAGTGCGCTGGCGGCTGTCTTCGTCATCGGCGTGGTGGCACTGGTCGTCTCCCTGGCCATCGCCATCCGCCCGACGGCCGACGTGCGGCCCAGCCCGAACGAGAACGTCGTCGTCGCGCCCACCCGGCCCGCCCCGGCGCCCGCGGCTCCGGCTCCCGTTCAGGCACCCGCGGCTCCCGCACCCGCTCCGCAGGCCCCGGCGCCGGCGCCCGTTCCCGAGGCGCCCGCCCCGGTAGCTCCCGCGCCCGCTCCGATCCCCGTGCCGGCCGCTCCGGCGCCCGCACCACCGCCGCCGGTGGCACCCGTTCCGGTACCGATCCCGTTGCCGATACCGGGCATCGGTGGACCGCCCGGCGGCGGGTGGGGCCCCGGTGGCGGCGGAGGCCACGGGGACCACGGCGACGACGGCTTCCCCGGCCGCGGTCGCGGCGGATTCGGCGGCGGCCACGGTCGCGGCGGATTCGGCGGTGGTGGCCCACACATCGGCATCCCCGGCATTCCCGGGCTGTAATACCGCCCGGCGATCGGCGGCCACCCGTCATCTACCGTTTGCCTCCCGCTTAGCCCGACGATGCGGTTAGCTCATCGGGGCCGCTTACACCAGAGGTATGCGATGCACCGTGTTCGGCACGGGTTACCTCGGTGCCACCCACGCGGTGGGGATGGCGGCGCTGGGACACGACATCCTCGGGATCGACATCGACCCGGGCAAGGTGGCCAAGCTCGCCGGAGGTGACATCCCCTTCTACGAGCCTGGCCTGCGAAAGCTGTTGAACGAGAACCTGGCTGCGGGCCGCCTGCGCTTCACCACCGACTACGACATGGCCCCCGACTTCGCCGACCTGCACTTCCTGGGCGTGGGCACACCGCAGAAGAAGGGCGAATACGGCGCCGACCTGCGCCACGTCTATGCCGTCATCGACGAGCTGGTGCCCCGGTTGACGACATCGGCGGTGCTCGTCGGTAAATCGACGGTTCCGGTGGGCACCGCGGCCGAGTTGAACCAACGCGCGGCCGCGCTGGCGCCGCGCGGCGTCGACGTCGAAATCGCCTGGAATCCGGAGTTTCTGCGCGAAGGCTACGCGGTGCAAGACACACTCCGCCCGGACCGGATTGTGCTTGGCATACAACAGGATTCGATGCGTGCTGAGGCCGCCGTTCGTGAACTGTACGGCCCGCTGCTCGACGCGGGAGTGCCGTTCCTGGTGACGGATCTGCAAACCGCGGAGTTGGTCAAGGTCTCCGCCAACGCCTTTCTGGCGACCAAGATCTCGTTCATCAACGCCATCTCCGAGGTCTGCGAGGCCGCCGGCGCCGACGTCAGCCTGCTGGCCGACGCGCTCGGATACGACCCCCGGATCGGACGCCAATTCCTCAACGCCGGTTTGGGTTTCGGTGGCGGCTGCCTGCCCAAGGATATCCGGGCATTCATGGCACGCGCGGGCGAACTGGGAGCCGACCAAGCGTTGACGTTCCTGCGGGAGGTGGACAGCATCAACATGCGTCGCCGCACCCGGATGGTGGAACTGGCCAGCGCGGCATGCGGCGGCTCGCTGCTGGGCGCCAACGTCGCGGTGCTCGGCGCGGCGTTCAAACCCGAATCCGACGATGTGCGCGACTCACCCGCGCTCAACGTCGCGGGGCAACTGCAGCTCAACGGCGCCGCGGTCAACGTCTATGACCCCAAGGCCCTGGACAACGCGCAGCGCCTGTTCCCGACGCTGAACTACGCGGTCTCGGTCGAAGAGGCCTGCGAACGCGCGGACGCGGTGCTCGTACTCACCGAGTGGCGGCAATTCGTCGAGCTCGATCCCGACGATCTGGCCGACGGGGTCCGAGCCCGCGTGATCGTCGACGGCCGCAACTGCCTGGACGTGGCCCGCTGGCGGCGGGCGGGCTGGCGGGTCTACCGCCTCGGCGCGCCGCGACCGGAGTGACGGCGGGCGGCCCCAAAACCCCGGCGAGTAGCCTGACCGGCGTGGACTATGCTGGCGCATTCCTCGACGAGAACCGGGCTTTCGCGGAGCTGTTCGACGGTGTCGACGAGTCCACGCCGGTGCCCACCTGCCCGGGCTGGACGCTGCGGCAGCTGTTGCGCCACGTCGGCCGCGGCGACCGCTGGGCCGCGCAGATCGTGCGCGAGCGCCCCGATGACTACCTCGACCCCCGCACCGTGGAGGGCGGCAAGCCGCCGCCCGATCCCGCCGACGCGATCTCCTGGCTGCACGGCGGTGCCCAGCGCCTCATCGACGCCGTGGAGCTGACCGGGGTCGAAACACCGGTCTGGACGTTCCTCGGGCCGCGCCCGGCGAACTGGTGGATCCGGCGCCGGCTGCACGAGGTGGCCGTGCATCGTGCCGACGCCGCGATCGCGCTGGGCAGCGATTTCACCCTCGAACCCGACATCGCGGCCGACGGGATCACCGAATGGCTGGAGCGGGTCGCGATCCAGGCGGGCGGCCAGGGTGCGCCGCTGCCGCTCGAGGACGGCAGCACCCTGCACCTGCACGCCACCGATCCCGGCCTCGGCGAGGCCGGCGAGTGGACGGCCGCCGTCGAAGGGCGGCGGATCACCTGGTCGCACGAGCACGGCAAGGGCAGCGCCGCATTGCGCGGCGGCGCCACCGAGCTGCTGCTGGCGATCCTGCGCCGGCGACCGCTCGCCGACACGGGCGTCGAACTGTTCGGCGACGATGCCGTGTGGGAGCGCTGGTTGGACCGTACGCCTCTCTAGTCGCGGGGCCGCACGGTAATTTGCACACCATGACCACATCGGAGATCGCCACCGTTCTGGCATGGCACGACGCCCTCAACGCCGCGGACATCGACACCTTGGCCTCCTTATCCAGCGACGACATCGAGATCGGCGACGCGCACGGAGCCGCGCAGGGCCACGAGGCGCTGCGCACCTGGGCCGCCTCGCACCGGGCCGCCACGGAGCTCGGCCGGATGTATGTGCACGACGGCGTCGTGGCCGTCGAACAAAAACTCAGCGGCACCGACGATCCGGGGGCTTCCGCCAACACCGCGTTGACGTTCCGGGTGGTCCGCGACCACGTCACCTCCGTGTTCCGGCATGACAGCCTGGCGTCGGCGCTCGCGGCCACCGAGCTCACCGAATCCGACGCCGTCGACTAGGACCATCAGGCAGTAGGAGCTGTTCATGCGCGGAATCATCTTGGCCGGCGGGTCGGGCACCCGCCTGCATCCGATCACCACGGGCATCAGCAAGCAGTTGCTCCCCGTCTACGACAAACCGATGGTCTACTACCCGCTGACCACCCTGATGATGGCCGGCATCCGCGACATCCTGGTGATCACCACCCCGCATGACGCGCCCGGATTTGCCCGACTCCTGGGCGACGGCTCGCAATTCGGCGTCAACATCACGTACGTGACGCAGGACCGGCCCGACGGCCTGGCCCAGGCGTTCGTCCTGGGTGCCGATCACATCGGCAATGAGACGGTGGCTCTGGTATTGGGAGACAACATCTTCTACGGCCCCGGGCTGGGCACCAGCTTGAGCCGCTTCCAAACCATAAGTGGGGGAGCTGTTTTCGCCTATTGGGTGGCCAACCCGTCGGCGTACGGCGTCGTGGAATTCAGCGACGACGGCCTGGCGCTGTCACTGGAAGAGAAACCCCAGACGCCGAAATCCAATTACGCGGTACCGGGTTTGTACTTCTACGACAACGACGTGATCGAAATCGCCAAGGGCCTCAAGAAATCGGCGCGCGGCGAGTATGAGATCACGGAGGTCAACCAGATCTATCTCAGCCGGGGCCGGCTCTCGGTCGAGGTGATGGCCCGCGGAACGGCCTGGCTGGATACCGGAACGTTCGACTCGCTGCTGGACGCCAGCGACTTCGTGCGCACGCTGGAACGGCGGCAGGGCCTCAAGGTCAGCGTGCCCGAGGAGGTGGCGTGGCAGCAGGGCTGGATCACCGACGATCAGCTGGCCGAGCGGGCGCACAGCCTGCTCAAGTCCGGCTACGGTGGCTATCTGCTGGACCTGTTGGAGCGGAGCCGATTTCACTAGGCTTCGCCAGCACCGCGGCGATCGCCGTCGTCAGTGGCACCGACAGCGCCAGCGCCATCCCGCCCACCGCTGAGCGGGCGATCTCGATGGCCACACTCTCGCCGGTCAGCACGTCCGTCAACGAGCGGTTGGACACGCTGAACAGCAACAGCAGCGGCAGCGAACTCCCGGCATAGGCCAGCACCAGCGTGTAGACCGTGCTGGCGATGTGATCGCGACCCACCCGGAGGGCGCCCACAAAGGTCGCCCGTCGCGAGCCCCCGAGGCGGGCGAGCTCGAACACCGTCGAGGATTGGGTCACCGTCACATCGTTGAGCACACCCAGCGACCCGATGATGAAGCCGGCCAGCAGCAGGCCACCGATCGACACATTGCCCAGGTATGCGCTGACGGTGGTGTTCTGTTCGTCCGACAGCCCGGTGAGGTGTGTCAGTTGTATTGCTGCCCAAGATAATCCGGCGGACAACAGCAGCGCTGACAGGGTGCCCAGCAGTGCGGCGCTGGTCCGCAGGCTGATTCCGTGGGCCAGGTAGATGACCGCGTAGAGGATCGCCGCCGCCGCCACCAGCGCCACCGGTATCGCGGGCGCGCCGTCCCGCAACGCCGGCAGCAGGAACATGACCAGCACGACGAAGGCGACCAGGATCCCGACCAGCGCGAGCAGCCCGCGCCAGCGCGCCACGGCCACGATCACCACCGCGAACGCGATCGCCAAACCGACCAGCGCCCAACCACGTTCGAAGTCGTAGAACGCGTAGCTGGTCGCGCCCTGATCGTCGACCTGCCGCACGATCCGAATGTGGTCGCCCACCGCGAATTTCGGCTGGCCGGGACCGGGGGAGGACTCCAGCAGCGTGCCGGCGCCCGCGTTCGGTCCGGAATCGATGGCGACCCGGGTCAACACGCAGCGCCCGGCGCCCGGCACGGCGGGCTGCGGCGGGCCGGTGAGAACCTGGCTGACCGACGGGCTGCCGCAGTCGCCCAACTCGCTGGACAGCACGTGCCCGGCCTGCGTGCTCACGGCGCCGCCGGACGCGCTCTGCAGCGGCATCGGAATGTCGACGCGCTGTCGACTGGGCCACAACACGATCGCGCCGAGGGCTACCGCGACGCCGATCGCGATCAGCAGCCCGACGACGATCCTGGCGGGCAACGGATCAACGGCAGACGGGCCCGGCGGCATGCTGTGCGAGTGGGAGTGCGTCACCCGCTCCACCGTAGAGGCGGTTTCCTGGGTGCTTACTGGCGATAGCCGACGAGGAAGTTGCCCAGCCGCTCGATCGCGGCCGCCAGATCGCGGGCCCACGGCAGCGTCACGATGCGCAGGTGATCTGGTGCCGGCCAATTGAAGCCGGTGCCCTGGGTGACCAGAATCTTCTCCTGCAGCAGCAGGTCGAGGACGAGCTGCTCGTCGTCGTCGATGTCGTAGACCTCGGGATCCAGCCGCGGGAAGGCGTAGAGCGCGCCGTCCGGCTTGACGCAGGACACCCCCGGAATCTCGTTGAGCTTGGTCCAGGCGACGTCGCGCTGCTCGAGCAGTCGGCCGCCGGGCAGGACCAGGTCGTCGATGCTCTGGTAGCCGCCCAGGGCGACCTGGATCGCATGTTGCGCCGGGACGTTGGGGCACAGGCGCATGTTGGCCAGCAGGTTGATTCCCTCGATGAAGCTGCCGGCGTGGTCCTTGGGCCCGGTGATCGCCAGCCAGCCGGCCCGGTAGCCGGCCACCCGGTAGGCCTTCGACAGGCCGTTGAAGGTCAGGCACAACATGTCCGGCGCCAGCGAGGCCAGGTTGATGTGCTGGGCGTCGTCGTAGAGGATCTTGTCGTAGATCTCGTCGGCGAGCAGCAGCAGCTCGTGTTTGCGCGCCAATTCGACGATCTGGGTGAGGACTTCGCTGCTGTAGACCGCGCCGGTCGGGTTGTTCGGGTTGATCACCACCAGCGCCTTGGTGCGGTCGGTGATCTTCGACTCCAGGTCGGCGAGGTCCGGCTGCCAGCCCTGCGTCTCGTCGCACAGGTAGTGCACCGGGGTGCCACCGGCCAGCGAGGTCGACGCCGTCCACAGCGGGTAGTCGGGCGACGGGATCAGCACCTCGTCGCCGTTGTCGAGCAGGGCCTGCAGCGTCATCGTGATCAGCTCGGAGCAACCGTTGCCCAGGTAGACGTCGTCGACGTCGAAGCGGGGGAATCCGTCGACCAATTCGTAGCGGGTGACCACCGCCCGGCGCGCGGGCAGGATGCCCTGTGAGTCCGAGTAACCCTGGGCGTACGGCAGCGCCTGGATCATGTCGCGCATGATCACGTCGGGCGCCTCGAAGCCGAACGGCGCCGGATTGCCGATGTTGAGCTTGAGGATGCGATGCCCCTCGGCTTCCAGCCGCGCGGCCTGCGCGTGCACCGGTCCGCGAATCTCGTACAGGACGTCCTGAAGCTTCGACGACTGCGCGAAAGTACGCTGCGGCCGGTGATGAGCCGACGGGTGCGGTGGCAGCTGGTGCGGCAGCTGATGGGTGGTCACACCACTAATGGTGCCATCACTGTCCACTGAAATTTGCTGACAGCGTCAAACTGTGATCAGCGCTTGCCCGGTGGGCGAGCGCCGCGAGCGATACCCAAACCTTTAACGGGTGCTTCGGGCTTTGCTGCGTCGCCCTCGGCTGCCTTTGCCGGCTCCGCTTTGGGCGCCGCCTCGGGTTCGGCGTCCGCCTGTTCCGCTGGTTGAGTCTGCGCCTTCGGGGTCTCCGCCTTCGCCTCGGTTGCCGGTGCCGCTTTCTTGGCCCCAGGTCGCTTGGCGCCCGCGGCCAGACCCAGGCCCTTCACCGGCGCAGCGGGCGCCTTGGCCTCGGTCTCGGCCGCCTCGGCCTTGGGTGCCTCGGCTTGGGGTGTCTCGGCCTTGGCGGGTGCCGCCTTCTTCGCCCCGGGACGCTTGGCGCCGCCGGCGATGCCCAGACCCTTCACCGGCGCGGGGGGCGCGGCCGCCTCGGCCTTGCCTGCCCCGCCTTCTGTGGCGGGTGCCGCTTTCTTGGCGCCGGGTCGCTTCGCGCCTCCGGCGATCCCCAGCCCCTTCACGGGTGCGGCGGGAGCCGCAGTGGTCTCGGCCTTCGGGGCCGCCTCGGCGGGCGCCTCGGTGGGGGCGGTCGCCGAGGCCGCGGCTGCCTCGGCCGTGGGCGCCGCCGCGGCCTGTTGAGACGCCCGCGCGCCGGCCCTTTCGGAGGCTTCCTTGGCGGCCGTGCCCTTTTCGGGCAGCGTCGCCTTGTCGTACTCAAGAGACGCGAGCAGGATCTGGGCGACGTCGAGCACCTCGACGCCCGTGCGCCCGGCCTCGTCCTGGCGGTCGTTGACGCCGTCGGTGATCATCACCCGGCAGAAGGGGCACGCGGTGGCGATGGTGGTGGCCCCGGTGGCCAGCGCCTCGTCGACGCGTTCGTGGTTGATCCGCTTGCCGATGTGTTCTTCCATCCACATCCGCGCGCCACCGGCCCCGCAGCAGAAGCTGCGTTCGCGGTTGCGTGGCATCTCGGTCAGGTCTGCGCCGGCGGCCCCGATCAACTCGCGAGGCGGGTCGTAGATCTTGTTGTGCCGGCCCAGGTAGCAGGGGTCGTGATAGGTGATGGACTGGGACACCGGGGACACGGGCACCAGCCTGTTGTCCCGGACCAGCCGGTTCAGCAGCTGGGTGTGGTGCAAGACCGAATACTCCGCGCCGAGCTGGCGGTATTCGCGGCCCAGGGTGTTGAAGCAGTGGGGGCAGCTCACCACGATCTTGCGGTCGACGGTCTCGGTGCCCTCGAACAGTCCGTCCAGGGTCTGCACGGCCTGCTGCGCCAGCTGCTGGAACAAAAACTCGTTGCCCGAGCGGCGCGCGGAGTCACCGTTGCAGGACTCGCCGGTGCCCAGCACCAGGTACTTCACCCCGGCGACGGCCAGCAGCTCGGCGACGGCCTTGGTGGTCTTCTTGGCCTTGTCGTCATAGGCGCCGGCGCAGCCCACCCAGAACAGGTATTCGTAGCCGTCGAAGCTGTCGACGTCCTCGCCGTAGACCGGTACGTCGAAGTCGACCTCGTCGATCCACTTGGTGCGGTCGGAGGCGTTCTGGCCCCACGGGTTGCCCTTGCTTTCCAGGTTCTTGAACAGCACCGACAGTTCCGAGGGGAACTCGGACTCCATCATCACCTGGTAGCGGCGCATGTCGATGATGTGATCGACGTGCTCGATGTCCACCGGACACTGCTCGACGCAGGCCCCGCAGGACACGCACGACCACAGCACATCGGGGTCGATGACGCCGCCCTGTTCCTCGGTGCCGACCAGCGGCCGGGTGGCCTGCTCGGGGCCGGAGCCCATGACGCGGCCGAAGCCCGCCTCGGGAACGTGATGGCCGTCGTCGTGCGCGGCCTCAGCGTCGAAACCGTCGGTGGGCTGCGGCGTTTGGCCCAGGATGTAGGGCGCCTTGGCCAGCCAGTGGTCGCGCAGATCCATGATGAGGAGCTTGGGCGAGAGCGGCTTGCCGGTGTTCCACGCCGGGCACTGCGACTGGCAGCGCCCACACTCGGTGCAGGTGGCGAAGTCCAGCATGGCCTTCCAGCTGAAGTCCTCGATCTTCCCGCGCCCGAATGTTGCGTCGTCGGGCGGGTTTTCGAAGTCGATCGGCTTGCCGTCGTGTTCCAGCGGCAGCAGCGGGCCGAGTCCGTCGGGCAGCCGCTTGAAGATCACGTTGATCGGCGCCGAGAAGATGTGCAGGTGCTTGGAGTGCAGCACGATGATCAGGAACGCCAGCATGACCGCGATGTGCAGCAGCAGGGCCGTCGTTTCGATGATTTCGTTGGCGGGTTGGCCCAGCGGCCGCAGGATGACGCCGAACAGTTGCGACAGGAAGGCGCCGTTGCCGTAGGGCAGCGTGCCGTTGTTGACCGCGGCTCCGCGCACGAACACGTAGGTGAACACGACGTTGAAGATCATGAACAGGACCAGCCAGGCACCGCCGGTGTGCGAGCCATAGAACCGTGAGTCGCGGCCGTAATCCTTTGGCTCGGTGCGCAGCCGGATGACGGCGAAGGTG
Organism: Mycobacterium sp.; assembly: GCF_025933915.1. GTDB lineage: Bacteria > Actinomycetota > Actinomycetes > Mycobacteriales > Mycobacteriaceae > Mycobacterium. The sequence continues at coordinate 36,152 of NZ_JAICZA010000013.1, read as the reverse complement.
GCGATGCCGAGGAAGACGGCGGTCGCGAAGAAGTCCTGTAGGAAGCCCAGCGCGTCCCACCGCCCGATGAACGGGATGTGGAAGTTGTCCTGGAAGAGCAGCCCGTAGGCCTCGATATACACCGTGAGCAGGATGAAGAATCCCCACATGGTGAAGAAGTGCGCCAGGCCGGGGATCGTCCATCTGAGCATGCGGCGCTGCCCGAAGACCTCGGAGACCTCGGCCCAGATTCGCTTGACGGGTTTGTCGATGCGCCCCGGCGCCGACCTGCCGGCCGTGACCAGCTTGGTCAGCCACAGGACCCGCCGTGCGGCGAGCGCGACCACGAGCACCGTCATGCCCATGCCCACGACCAGTCTGATGAGCATCTGCGTCGTCACAGAAGATCTCCCCAATGCCTAGGTAATTCGGCCGGTGCTTTATCTGCCTGCTTAAGCCCCGCTCATCGTCGCATCCTCGCCGCTTTCGCCGCGAGAAAGGCTGCCCTAACTTTCCGTTCGTCGGCGCCTCTGGCCTGGCGATTGATGTCTACTCACGGAGTGTGACGTTCGTCGGAGTGATGAGCGCCACCGAATTTCGCCGAATGACCCTTTTCCCGGGCCCTTTTCGGCCCGGGCGCAATCGTTCGTGTCAGCGCCCGAATGGGGGTTGGAAGATGGGTGGGAACGGTCGCGTGCGTGTGGTCGACGGCGCGGCGGTGGTCGTGGTCACCTGCGATGTCGTGGTGGGCGGCGCGGTGGTGGTCGTCGTGGTGCTCGGCGGAGGCGTGGTCGTCGTGGTCGACGGCTCCGGCGGCGCCGTCGTGGTGGTGGTGGTGGCCGGCGCCTCGCTGGACGGTGGCGGCGGCGCCGGAACCACGGTGACGGTGGTGCTGTCATTCGGCCCGGTGATGGTCACCGTTTGCGGCGGCGCCGATGGGCTCGGCGGCGACGTGGGAGGGCCCGGGGTGGACTTCGTCATCAGCAGGCCGATCGCCAACGCCGCGGCCACCAGCACCGCCACGACCGCCCCGGCCACGGTCAGCACCAGCGCCGTGCGCTTGTACCAGGGCAGCCCGTCCTGCTCGGGATACTCGAATTCGCTCGCCTCACCGGCATATTCGCCGGTGGCGTCGCGTCCGGTGTAGGGCACCGGCTCGTCGGAGTCGGCGTCTTGCGACCACGCCAGGGCGTCATCCACGTCGGTGGCTTGCGCGGCCCACGCGGCCTGGGTCATGCCGACGCCGGCGGCGCCGACCATCTCGGTCGGTGTCTCCACGGCGGCGCCCGCGACGGTCGGAGCACCCCCCGATGCGTACTGCGCACCAAGCGCCGCCGCGCCCAGCGCGGCGAGCAAGGCCGGCTGCGCCGTGCTGCGGACCGGCACGCCAAAGCGCTGGGACAACCGCGCGGTGATCAACGGGATGCTCGCGCCGCCGCCGACGATCGCCACGGCGCGCACGTTGGTGGCCGGAATCCCGTTGCGCCGCAACGTGTCTTGAAGCGACGCGAGAAACCGGTCCAGCGGTGGGGAGATCAGTTGCTCGAACTCGGTGCGGGTCAGTTGGGCGACCTCACCGGAAGCCCCCGCGACGGTGCTCACCGCGGCCGTCGACAGTTGCTCCTTGGCGCGCCGGCATGCGCCGAGCAGGCGGGTCTGCGACCCCATCCGCGCGGTGCCGCCCAGGACGGCGGTGCTGACATCGGCGGCCAGCAGGTGATCGACGATGAGCTGATCGATCGCGTCGCCGGAGAAATCGGTGTGCCGCACGGCCGGGCCGACCGGCGCAAATCCCGCGTGGGCGTCGACGACCGTGATGGTGCTGCCGCCGGCGCCGAAGTCGCACAGCGCGATGACGCCGTCGGCCGGGAATCCCGGTGTGCCGCGCAGCGCCGCGAGCGCGGCCGTGGCGTCGGAAACCAGCATCGGTGCGACCCCGCCACGTGCGAGGTCCGACTGGGCGAAGAATTCCTCGCGCAGCGCCGCGAACTGTTCGTCGGACCAGTAGGCGGGCACCGCGATGGTGATCGGGGTTCCGTAGCCGACCGCGCGGGCCATCGCCTCGATCGCCTCGACCGTCAGCGCCGCGCCGAGGTACTTGGTGCCGTCAGCCGCCACCAACGGAGCCCGGTCGCCGACCCGCTCGACGAACCCCCGCAGCACCAGGCCGGGTGTCGCCAGGTTCGGATTCTCTTCCGGCAGGCCAACTTCGGTGGGCCGCTGCTCGAACAAGGTCAACACCGAGCTGCGGGTTACCGGAGCGCTGCCCGCACGGGCCGCCACCAGGTTGGCCACCCCGATCGATAGCCCGAGCGACTCGCTCATGTCCGCACCCCTGTGTCAGTTGTCCCCGTGGATTGCAGCGAGTCTAGGGCGCCGTCCCCGCCGCGCCGCCGAACGTGATCGGCCTGCCGTCGACTCGCTAACGCAGGCCCGGCGGCACCGTGATGACCGTCGGCACCTGCGGAATGGTGATCACCGGTGGCAGCTGCGGCAGATGGTGGCGATGCGAGGGCTGCTGCGTCTGTGTTCCGGTGGGCTGCTGCTGCGTCGGCTGCTGAGCCGGCGGCTGTTCTTCCGCGCTACTGCTGGGCGAGGTCGTGGTCGTCGGCGTCGTCGTGGTCGTCGTGGTGGTGCTCGTCGTGCTCGTCGTCGACGTGGGGGCGTGGTTGACGGACTGATCTCCCTGAATGAGCTCGATGATGCCGAACACGATCAGCGCGATCAGGATGACGACGGAGAGCAGCCAGGCGACGAGCATCCCCGGCTTGCGATACCAGGGTTTCGGCTCGGCTTCCTGGTCGAAGGGGTCGACGCCATCGGGTGGCTCGAACCCATGCGGCGGCTGGGGCGGGAAATTCGGTGGCGGGACTTCACCGGTCGGCGGCTCGCTCACGCCGAAGTCGGCATGCTGCGTGGGCCGGTTGTGGAAGTCATCGCGTGGACCGTTGGATGCCACGGCACCGATGGTACTGACCGCGCCTGCCAATCTCCTGATGGCAGTCCTTCAATCGGTGCGGCGGCCGCACTCAGAAGGTGTTGACCTTGTCGATGCTGACGAACATGCCGTGCTTGGTCTGGTCGTTGGTGAAGCGGGTGCCGTCGACGTTGGCGATGATCGTCCAGCCCTGGGCGGCGTAGGTCTGGTAGTCGATCTTGACGGTCGGGATGGCCCCCAGGTTGCCCAGCACCCACTGCACCTTGCCGCCGGTGGTGATGCTGACGCCGTTGGCGTGCTCACCGTCCTGCAGCGGGGAGTTGGTGAAGGGCGCCTCGCAGCCGACGGCGTCCTTGTTGATCTGGCAGCGCGTCACGCCGGATTTGGTCTCGATGAAGACGTAGCCGTTCTGATCGGGTGGCAGCGGGATGGCGCCGGCCGCGTTCGTGGGGCCCGTCGGCGCGATCGGAGCCCCCGGGGCGGGCGCGGCGGTCGCCGAGGGCGACGACGGTGTGGAGCGGGGCGTGGGGAAGGACGGCTCGCCTGCGCCCGGCCCGGGCGAGGCCACCGGCCGGCCGCCGATGACGGAGCTGCAGCCGGACACCGGCCCCGAACCGACGAACAGGGTTACGAGCAGCAGCGAACCACCGGCCAGGCTCCGCCGCGCATTATCCGACAACCGCACCCGCCGCTCCCCAGACGATTCGAATAGCGCACTCAGGTTACTCATGCACGGTCGACGGTCGCTGCACTCGACGGCCTATCGATGCGGCGCCGATGGTGAAGTTTTATCGCCGCGTGACCGACCCCGGGAACAACACGCGACCGTGGGCCGTTAGCATGATCGACAAGTTGAGTGAACCAGACTCAAGATGGGTTTGACAGCCCGCAGCCCCCAGGGGCAGGCTTGAGCGGGGTTCACTCAGCATAGTGGCACCAAACAGGCTCTACACAATCAGGAGGAATCACTATGGCTCGTGCGGTCGGTATCGACCTCGGGACCACCAACTCCGTCGTCGCAGTTCTCGAGGGCGGTGACCCCGTCGTGGTCGCCAACTCCGAGGGCTCGCGGACCACCCCGTCTGTCGTCGCATTCGCGCGCAACGGCGAGGTGCTCGTCGGCCAGCCCGCCAAGAACCAGGCGGTCACCAACGTCGACCGCACCATCCGTTCGGTCAAGCGGCACATGGGCACCGACTGGTCCATCGAGATCGATGACAAGAAATACACCGCCCAGGAGATCAGCGCCCGCGTGCTGATGAAGCTGAAGCGCGACGCCGAGGCATACCTGGGTGAGGACATCGCCGACGCGGTCATCACCGTGCCGGCGTACTTCAACGACGCCCAGCGTCAGGCGACCAAGGAGGCCGGCCAGATCGCCGGCCTGAACGTGCTGCGCATCGTCAACGAGCCGACGGCCGCCGCACTGGCTTACGGCCTGGACAAGGGTGAGAAGGAACAGACCATCCTGGTCTTCGACCTCGGGGGCGGCACGTTCGACGTCTCGCTGCTCGAGATCGGCGAGGGTGTGGTCGAGGTCCGTGCCACCAGCGGTGACAACCACCTCGGTGGGGACGACTGGGATGACCGCGTCGTCGAGTGGCTCGTCGACAAGTTCAAGGGCACCAGTGGTATTGACCTGACCAAGGACAAGATGGCGATGCAGCGGCTGCGTGAGGCCGCGGAGAAGGCCAAGATCGAGCTCTCGAGTTCGCAGGGCACGTCGATCAACCTGCCTTACATCACCGTCGACGCGGACAAGAACCCGCTGTTCCTCGACGAGCAGCTGACCCGCGCCGAATTCCAGCGCATCACACAGGATCTGCTGGACCGCACCCGTCAGCCCTTCCAGTCCGTGATCAAGGACGCCGGTATCTCGGTCTCCGAGATCGACCACGTGGTCCTGGTGGGTGGTTCCACCCGGATGCCCGCGGTGTCGGAACTGGTCAAGGAGATGACCGGCGGCAAGGAACCCAACAAGGGCGTCAACCCCGACGAGGTTGTGGCCGTGGGTGCCGCGCTGCAGGCGGGTGTCCTCAAGGGCGAGGTGAAAGACGTTCTGCTGCTTGATGTTACGCCGCTGAGCCTGGGTATTGAGACCAAGGGTGGCGTGATGACCAAGCTCATCGAACGCAACACCACGATCCCGACCAAGCGGTCGGAGACCTTCACCACGGCCGATGACAACCAGCCGTCGGTGCAGATCCAGGTGTACCAGGGTGAGCGCGAAATCGCTTCGCACAACAAGCTGCTCGGCTCCTTCGAGTTGACCGGCATCCCACCGGCGCCCCGCGGCGTTCCGCAGATCGAGGTCACCTTCGACATCGACGCCAACGGCATCGTGCACGTCACGGCCAAGGACAAGGGCACCGGCAAGGAGAACACGATCAAAATCCAGGAGGGCTCCGGCCTGTCCAAGGAGGAGATCGACCGGATGATCAAGGACGCCGAGGCGCACGCCGAGGAGGACCGTCAGCGTCGCGAGGAGGCCGACGTCCGCAACCAGGCGGAATCGCTGGTCTACCAGACGGAGAAGTTCGTCGCCGAACAACGGGGCGCCGAAGGCGGCTCGAAGGTTCCCGAGGACACGCTGTCCAAGGTCGACGCCGCGATCGCCGAGGCCAAGACGGCCCTGGCCGGCACCGACATCACCGCGATCAAGTCGGCGATGGAGAAGCTGGGCCAGGAGTCGCAGGCGCTCGGGCAGGCGATCTACGAGGCCACCCAGGCCGGTGGCGATCAGGCCGACGCGTCCGGCGGGCCGTCGGGTTCCGCCGACGACGTCGTGGACGCGGAGGTGGTCGACGATGACCGGGAGTCCAAGTGACAGAAGGCAATCCACAGGAACAGGTGACCGTCACCGACAAGCGGCGAATCGATCCTGAGACCGGCGAAGTACGGCAGGTCCCTCCCGGCGGCACGCCGGGAGGGACGGCCCCGGGGGCGTTCGCGGGCGAAAGCGCGGAGGAGTCCGGCAAGGCGGCCGAGCTGCTCGGCGATCTGCAGCGGGTCCAGGCCGACTTCGCCAACTACCGCAAGCGGGCGCTGCGTGACCAGCAGGCCGCGGCGGACCGGGCCAAGGCCGCCGTCGTGAGCCAATTGCTGGGCGTGCTCGACGATCTCGACCGGGCGCGCAAGCACGGCGACCTGGAGTCGGGCCCGCTGAAGGCGGTGGGCGACAAGCTCGTGGACGCGCTGACCGGGCTCGGCCTGACGGCGTTCGGCGAGGAGGGCGAAGACTTCGACCCGGTGCTGCACGAAGCCGTGCAGCACGAGGGCGACGGCTCCCGCCCGGTGATCGGCACCGTCATGCGGCAGGGCTACAAGCTCGGCGACCAAATCCTGCGCCACGCCATGGTCGGTGTCGTCGACACCGTCGCCGACGGCGCCGCCGAACCGGCGGCGACCGGTGAGGCGCAGGAATCCGGACCGGCCGAATCGGACGATAACGCCGGCACACCCGGTGACTAGCCCACACAATCAGCACAACAAAATCAGAAAGGTGAGGGGGTGACGCGACATGGCCCAGCGTGAATGGGTCGAAAAAGACTTCTACAAGGAGCTCGGCGTCTCCTCTGACGCCAGTCCCGAAGAGATCAAGCGCGCCTACCGCAAGTTGGCGCGCGATCTGCATCCGGACGCCAACCCGGACAATCCCGCCGCCGGTGAACGATTCAAAGCGGTGTCGGAGGCGCACAACGTGCTGTCCGATCCCGCCAAGCGCAAGGAATACGACGAAACCCGAAGGCTGTTCGCCGGCGGGGGTTTTGGCGGGCGCCGGTTCGACGGTGGGGGCTTCGGCGGCTTCAACGTCGGCGGCGATGGGGCGGAGTTCAACCTCAACGATTTGTTCGATGCCGCCGGCCGAAGCGGCGGCACCAATATCGGCGACCTGTTCGGCGGGTTGTTCGGGCGCGGTTCGAGCGCCCGTCCCAGCCGGCCGCGCCGCGGCAACGACCTCGAGACCGAGACCCAGTTGGATTTCGTCGAGGCCGCCAAGGGCGTGGCGATGCCGCTGCGGCTGACCAGCCCCGCGCCGTGCACCAACTGCCATGGCAGCGGGGCGCGGCCGGGCACCAGCCCGAAGGTGTGTCCCACCTGCAACGGCTCCGGCGTGATCAACCGCAACCAGGGCGCGTTCGGGTTCTCCGAACCCTGCACCGATTGCCGCGGCAGCGGCTCGATCATCGAGCACCCTTGCGACGAGTGCAAGGGCACCGGGGTCACCACCCGCACCCGCACCATCAACGTGCGGATCCCGCCCGGGGTCGAGGACGGACAGCGGATCCGGCTGCCCGGCCAGGGTGAAGCGGGGTTGCGGGGCGCGCCGTCGGGCGACCTGTATGTGACGGTGCACGTGCGGTCGGACAAGGTGTTCGGGCGCGATGGCGACGACCTGACCGTGACCGTTCCGGTCAGCTTCACCGAATTGGCTTTGGGTTCAACGATTTCGGTGCCCACACTGGACGGGAAAGTCGGTGTTCGGGTGCCCAAGGGGACCTCCGACGGCCGCATCCTGCGGGTGCGTGGACGCGGTGTGCCCAAGCGCAGCGGCGGCAACGGGGACCTGCTGGTCACCGTGAAGGTGGCCGTGCCACCGAACCTGGAGGGCGACGCTCAGGAGGCGCTGGAGGCGTACGCGGCCGCCGAGCGCTCCAGTGGCTTTGACCCACGGGCTGGATGGGCGGGTAACCGGTGATGGCCAAGAACCAGAAAGGGCACGAGACGCGGACCTTCCTGATCTCGGTCGCCGCCGAGCTGGCCGGCATGCACGCCCAAACACTGCGCACCTACGACCGTCTCGGCCTGGTCAGCCCACGCCGCACTACCGGTGGGGGACGCCGCTATTCGGAGCACGACGTGGATCTGCTGCGCGAGGTGCAACGGCTCTCGCAGGACGAGGGCGTCAACCTCGCCGGGATCAAGCGCATCATCGAGCTGACCAATCACGTGGAGGCGCTGCAGGCGCGGGTGCGGGAGCTGACCGAGGAGTTGGCGCAGACGCGTGCCAGCAGCCAGCGCCGCGATGTGGCGGTGGTGCCCAAGAGCACCGCGCTGGTCGTGTGGCAGCCGCGCCGGGGGCGCTAGGCCACGCGGATCGAAAACTGCGTCACCGCCGGTTCGCCCGGCCGCGCACAGCGATAGCCGCCACGGCGCAGCGCGTCGGTCGGCGCGGTCATCGGCTCGAAGCACACGATGGCCTTGTCGGGGTCCTCGGCCGCCGGCGCGAAGATCTGCGCCGCCGGGTAGCCCCGCTCGAAATGCACCTCGAGGCGGCGTCCGCCGCCGGACACCGCGAACACCGCGCCGTCGTTCACCTGATCGTAGGCATCGTCGAAAGTCTTGTCGCACAGCGTTTCCCGCCGCTCTGGCTGCGGAGTGGACTCGCCGGTGGGCAACCCCTTGTCGTCGAGGCCCAGGTGCCGCAGCGCCGGTGTCTCGATGACCCATTCGCGTCGGGGCACACCCGGCAGCTGCAGGTAGGGATGAAACCCGAAGCACAGCGGCACCGCCGGCGCGGCGGTGGCGTCGACGGTGGTCCGCACCGTCAGCGTGCGGTCGGCCAGCCGCACCGCCACCGTCAGCACGTGCGGATACGGGAAGCTGGCCAGCAGTCGGGGATCGGCGCCGAAATCCACCCGCGCGGTCAATTCGTTGGCGGTTTCGTCGGTCACCCGCCAGCCGGGATAGGCGGCCAGGACGCCGTGCAGGGGCAACCCGTTTGGGTCGGCGCGCACCCCGTTTTCGCCCGGTGTCAGGGTGACCGTCACGCCCTGCGCGGCATAGGCGTTCTCGCCCAACCGGTTTGCCCACGGATACAGGATCGGGATCCCCATCGTCTTGCCGTCGGTGATGTAGGCGTCCAGGCCGCGGCGCTGGCCGAGCAGCTCTACGCCCGCGTCGCTCAGCGACGTGCCGATCATGCCCGCCTCGGGGACGAACTGCGCGGTTACCGAGGACTCGGGATCGCGCAGGGTGACGACATGCATGGCTACCTCCAGAGCGGATCGTGCTGAATGCGTTCGGGCGGAGCGCCTTTGGCGATCAGGGCGGACTTGGTGGCGCCGACCATCGCCGGCCCGCCGCAGATCAGGATCTGCCGGTCTCCCCAGCCGCCGTACTTGGTCACCACGTCGGGCAGCCGTCCGATCTGGTGCACATGCAGGCCCCGCGGCGGGGTGACGTCGGCATAGTCGGCGGCCCAGGCCGGGTCGGCGTTGTACTCCGAAACCGGCGAGACCGACAGCCACGAATTGTGCGACGCGACCTGCCACAAGGTGGGCAGGTCGTAGAGTTCGCAGCGGTAGCGCGCGCCGAAGAACAGATGTATCCGGGGGTTCACCGCGTGCCGGGCCAGGTCCATGATCAGCGCCCGCAGCGGCGCCAGACCCGTGCTGCCCGCGACCATCAGGACGTCGCCGCCCTCTCGGTCGACGCCCAGGCCGCCGTGCGGGCTGGACAGCCGCCAGCGGTCGCCGGGCCGCGTCTCGTTGACGATCGCGGTGCTGACCAGGCCGCCGGGGACCAGGCGGACGTGGAACTCGATCCCGCCGCCGGGATCGGCCGGGATGGCGGGGCTCAGATACCGCCAGCGGCGCGGGCATTGCGGGACATGGGCGTCGACGTATTGCCCGGGGTGGTAGTGCATGGGCTGGTCGAGCTGCAGCCGCACGACCGCCAGGTCCCGGGACACCCGCATGTGCTCGATGACGGTGCCGTCCCACCAGGCGGGTCCCTCCTCGGCGTCCGCCGCGCCGCTCATCACCCCGGTGATCAGGTTCAGTGACTGCCTGGCCGCCTCGTCGACGGGGCCGGTCCAGGCCGCGCCCAGGTGCGAGCGCAGCGTCGCCAATAACGCGCGACCCAGGGTTTCGTAATGGTGTGGCAGCACACCGTATTTGCGATGGTCCCGTCCGAGTTGGGCCAAAAACGTCACCGGTTCCTGGGCGCGCCGCGCCACCAGCTCGCCGTACACCCAGTGCAAGGCGTGGCCGAAAGCGACGCGCTGGGCCCCCATTTCGGGTGGGAACAGGTCGCGTACCGAGGCATCGAGGGCGAACCAGTGGGTGTAGAAGCGGTGGACGAGGTCACCGGAATCACCCTGGGAGCCCGAGTGGCCCGCGTCGTCCGGGTCGAAAGCGTCGCGCAGCACGCGCAACGCTTGGACGTCCTCGAGGCTCACGGGCCCCGATTCTAGGCTCGGATGCCGGTGACTCAGCCTTGCCGGACGATGTTGGCGGTCCCGGCGTTGACGATCTTGGGTGAACCCCAGTGGTAGACAACGACGTTGCCGGTTCCGGATGCGCTCACCGCGTCCGTGCTGTCGACCGCGACGCGGTTGCCGCTACCCGAGACGGTGACGCTGGCGCAGTGCCCGGTGAGGGTGATGGTGTTGTTCTTTCCGCTCACCGACAGATAGCCGGCGTGGCAGGGCAGCGCCTTGGTCGCACCGGCGCCGCTGACCTGCAGCGTCCCGGCGTCCGGCACCTCCGTCGACTGGCTGCCGTTGGCGAGGTCGGTGCGCACCCCGACGGAGACGAGCCCGGCGAGCGCCAGTACGGCGGCGAGGGCGGCCAGCCATAAGCCGGCGCCTCGGCGCGGGGTTGGGGCGAGTTCGGCGCCGGCCTGGTCGGGGTGCTCGGTCGTCTGCGTCATCGCCACGGGGGTACCCCGTACACCGTATTGTCCAAAACTCGATAGAGTTGAGCGGAACAGACTCAACCTTGACGACGTTGGACAAGCAGACAAGCATTTTTGCCAGCTCCTTTTCGACCCGAATGGAGGTGTCGTGGACTCTTTCAACCCGACCACCAAGACCCAAGCGGCGCTGACCTCGGCGTTGCAGGCGGCCTCGGCCGCCGGTAACCCCGAGATCCGGCCCGCTCACCTGTTGATGGCCTTGCTGACGCAGGCGGACGGCATCGCCGCGCCTCTGCTGCAAGCCGTGGGCGTCGAACCCGCTGCCATTCGCGCCGAAGCCGAGCACCTGCTCGAGCAGCTGCCGCAGGCCAGCGGCGCCAGCTCGCAACCCCAGCTGTCCCGCGAGTCGCTGGCGGCCATCACCACCGCCCAGCACCTGGCCACCGAGATGGACGACGAATACGTCTCCACCGAACACCTGATGGTGGGCCTGGCCACCGGCGACTCCGAGGTCGCCAAGCTGCTCACCGGCCATGGCGCATCGCCGCAGGCGCTGCGGGAGGCGTTCGTCAAGGTCCGCGGCAGCGCCCGGGTCACCAGCGCCGACCCCGAGGCCACCTATCAGGCGCTGGAGAAGTACTCCACCGACCTGACCGCGCGCGCCCGCGAAGGCAAACTCGACCCGGTCATCGGCCGCGACAACGAGATTCGCCGCGTCGTGCAGGTATTGAGCCGGCGCACCAAGAACAACCCGGTGCTCATCGGCGAGCCCGGCGTCGGAAAGACCGCGATCGTGGAGGGCCTGGCCCAGCGCATCGTCGCCGGCGACGTGCCGGAGAGCCTGCGCGACAAGACCGTCATCAGCCTGGATCTCGGCTCGATGGTGGCCGGCGCGAAGTACCGCGGCGAGTTCGAGGAACGCCTCAAGGCCGTCCTCGACGACATCAAGAACTCCGCCGGCCAGATCATCACCTTCATCGACGAGCTGCACACCATCGTCGGCGCCGGGGCGACCGGCGAGGGCGCGATGGACGCCGGCAACATGATCAAGCCGATGCTGGCCCGCGGCGAGCTGCGCCTGGTCGGCGCCACCACGCTCGACGAATACCGCAAGTACATCGAGAAGGACGCCGCGCTGGAGCGCCGCTTCCAGCAGGTGTTCGTGGGCGAGCCGTCGGTGGAGGACACCGTCGGCATCCTGCGCGGGCTGAAGGACCGCTACGAGGTGCACCACGGCGTGCGCATCACCGACTCGGCCCTGGTGGCCGCGGCGACGCTGTCCGACCGCTACATCACCGCACGCTTCCTGCCGGACAAGGCCATCGACCTGGTCGACGAGGCCGCCAGCCGGCTGAAGATGGAGATCGACTCGCGGCCCGTCGAGATCGACGAGGTCGAACGCCTGGTGCGCCGCCTCGAGATCGAAGAGATGGCGCTGGCCAAGGAGGAGGACGACGCGTCCAAGGAGCGGCTGGAGAAGCTGCGCTCCGAGCTGGCCGACCAGAAAGAAAAGTTGGCGGAGCTGACCACGAGATGGCAGAACGAGAAGAGCGCGATCGACGTCGTGCGCGACCTCAAGGAACAGCTCGAAGCGCTGCGCGGGGAGTCCGAGCGGGCCGAGCGCGACGGCGATCTGGCCAAGGCCGCCGAGCTGCGCTACGGACGCATCCCCGAGGTCGAGAAGAAGCTCGACGCCGCGCTTCCGCAGGCCGAGGCTCGCGAGAACGTGATGCTCAAGGAGGAGGTCGGCCCCGACGACATCGCCGATGTGGTGTCGGCGTGGACCGGCATCCCGGCCGGACGGATGCTCGAAGGCGAGACCGCGAAACTGCTGCGCATGGAAGACGAGCTGGGCAAGCGCGTCGTCGGGCAGCGCAAGGCGGTGGCGGCGGTGTCCGACGCCGTGCGGCGTGCCCGGGCCGGTGTCGCCGACCCCAACCGGCCGACCGGATCGTTCATGTTCCTCGGGCCGACCGGTGTCGGTAAGACCGAGCTGGCCAAGGCGCTGGCGGAGTTCTTGTTCGACGACGAGCGCGCGATGGTCCGCATCGACATGAGCGAATACGGCGAGAAGCACTCGGTGGCCCGCCTGGTCGGCGCCCCTCCGGGTTACGTCGGCTATGACCAGGGCGGTCAACTGACCGAGGCGGTGCGGCGGCGTCCGTACACGGTGATCCTGTTCGACGAGATCGAAAAGGCGCACCCGGACGTGTTCGACGTGCTGTTGCAGGTGCTCGACGAAGGCCGGCTCACCGACGGGCAGGGCCGCACGGTCGACTTCCGCAACACCATCCTGATCCTGACGTCCAACCTGGGATCGGGGGGCACCGAGGAGCAGGTGATGGCCGCGGTGCGGGCGGCGTTCAAGCCGGAGTTCATCAACCGGCTCGACGACGTCATCATCTTCCACGGCCTGGAGCCCGGAGAACTGGTGCAGATTGTCGATATCCAGCTGGCCCAGCTGCAGAAGCGGCTGGCCCAGCGTCGCCTCACGCTGGAGGTGTCGCTGCCGGCCAAGCAGTGGCTGGCGCATCGCGGATTCGACCCGGTCTACGGCGCGCGGCCGCTGCGCCGGCTGCTGCAGCAGGCCATCGGTGACCAGCTGGCCAAGCAGTTGTTGGCCGGCGACGTGCACGACGGGGACACCGTTCCGGTGAACGTCAGCCCGGACGGCGACTCGCTGATCCTGGGGTGAGTTGCTGCTCGAACGTCGACTTGTTGCGGGCATTTCGCGCCAACCGCGCAACAAGTCGACGTTCGGCGCATCCACACAGCGGTACGCATCAGTGGGGCGCAGCAAACCTTGATTGGGTTGTGACCTGGTCGCCTTCTGTGTTCCGGGCCAATAGCAGATACCCTGTTTTGGATGGTCCCCCTCTGGTTCACGCTCTCCGCGCTGTGCTTTGTCGGCGCGGGGGTGCTGCTGTACGTCGACGTCGATCGTCGGCGTGGGCGCAGCAGACGCCGTAAGTCGTGGGCGCGGTCGCACGGCTTCGACTACGAGCGTGAATCGACCGACATCCTCAAGCGCTGGAAGCGCGGTGTCATGTCGACGGTGGGCGACGTGGCCGCCCAGAACGTGGTGCTCGGCCAGATCCGCGGCGAGGCGGTCTACATCTTCGACCTCGAGGAAGTCGCCACGGTGATCGCGCTGCACCGCAAGGTCGGCACCAACGTCGTGGTGGACCTGCGGCTCAAGGGGCTCAAAGAGCCACGGGAAAGCGACATTTGGCTGTTGGGGGCGATCGGGCCACGGATGGTGTACTCCACCAATCTGGACGCCGCCCGCCGCGCCTGCGACCGTCGCATGGTCACCTTCGCCCACACCGCACCGGACTCGGCCGAGATCATGTGGAACGAGCAGAACTGGACGCTGGTCGCCTTGCCGATCACCAGCACCCGCACCCAATGGGACGAGGGGCTGCGCACCGTGCGTCAGTTCAACGACCTGCTGCGGGTGCTGCCGCCGCTGCCCGAGGAGACCCCGCAGGATGCCGGAGCGCCGGCGGGACCGCGCAACGCGTCGCCGAGCCGGCCGTTGGCGCCGGCGGGCCGCGCCGAGCTGCCGCCCAGGCGCCCGCAGCAGAACGTGGCGGGGCTGCTGGGCCCCGACGTCGCGCCCGGCCGCCGGGCCGCCGAGCCGGTGCGCCGCGACCAGCCGCGACCGGAGGGACGCCCGGATACGCTGCGCCGCCCACCGCCGAACGGGCGCAACGGCCATCAGGCCAGCAACTATCAGCGCTGACGGCCGGCCCTGGGTAGCCCACGGGCTCGTGGCGCCGCCGTCATTAAGATGTCGCTCATGCCTCGCCCCGTAGCTCTGATCACCGGGCCCACCTCCGGGATCGGCGCCGGGTATGCGCGGCGCCTCGCCCGCGACGGCTACGACCTGGTGCTGGTCGCCCGCGACGCCGAACGGTTGACGCGACTGGCGGACGAACTGCAGGACACCGCCGGCAACGTCGAGATTCTGCCCGCCGACCTGGGCGATCCGGCTGAGCGGCAACGGGTTTGCGAGCGCCTCGCCGCGGGAGTAGGCGTGCTGGTGAACAACGCCGGCTTCGCCACGTCCGGCGACTTCTGGGCCACCGAGCCCGCGCTGCTGCAGTCGCAGCTCGACGTCAACGTCACCGCGGTCATGCACCTCACCCGGGCGGCCCTGCCGGCCATGCTCGACGCGGGCGCCGGCACCGTCATCAACATCGCCAGCGTCGCCGGGCTGGTGCCCGGGCGGGGGTCGACGTATTCGGCGTCGAAGGCGTGGGTGATCTCGTTCAGCGAGGGCTTGTCCGTCGGACTGCAGGGCACCGGGGTTTCCGTGCACGCCGTGTGCCCGGGCTACGTGCACACCGAATTTCACGCCCGCGCCGGGATCGACATGTCCAAGTCGCCGTCGTTCATGTGGCTCGAGGTCGACGACGTGGTCAGCCAGAGCCTGGCCGACATCGCCCGCGGCAAGGTGATCAGCATTCCCGGCCTGCAGTACAAGGCGATCATCGCCGCCGAGCGCATGATCCCGCGCACCCTGATGCGCGCGGTCACCAAACGAATCGGTAGCGGCCGTGGCCGAACCTGAGCTCGAGGAGTTGGCGGAACTGGTGCGCCGGCTGGCCGTGGTGCACGGCCGGGTCACGCTGTCGTCCGGCAAGGAGGCCGACTACTACGTCGACCTGCGCCGGGCCACCCTGCATCACCGCGCGTCGGCGTTGATCGGCGCGCTGATGCGCGATCTGACCAGCGACTGGGACTACGCGGTGGTCGGCGGCCTGACCCTGGGCGCCGACCCGGTGGCCACGGCCATCATGCACGCGCCGGGACGCCCGATCGACGCCTTCGTCGTGCGTAAGTCGGCCAAAACCCATGGGATGCAACGACTTATCGAGGGATCCGAAGTTTCCGGCCGGCGGGTTCTGGTGGTCGAGGACACCAGTACCACCGGCAATTCGGCGCTCACCGCGGTGCGCGCCGTGCGGGAGGCCGGCGGCGAGGTGCTGGGGGTGGCCACCGTGGTGGACCGCGCGACCGGCGCCGCCGAGGCCATCCAGGCCGAGGGGCTGCCGTACCGCAGCGTGCTGGGCCTCGCGGAGCTGGGGCTGGGTTAGGCAAGTCTCACCGTGCGCACCTTCCTTGCGATCGCCGCGTGCCTGGCGCTGTGTCTGGCCGGCTGCTCGTCGACGGACCACGCCGCCCGGCCCTATGGCGCGCAGGGCGCGCGGCTCGGCGAATCGCTGGCGCTGCTGGGCTGGAACATGTCGGTGTCGAACCTGCGCTGGGCCGCCGACTACGTGCTCGTCGACGTCGACGCGAGCCCGGCCTCGACCAAGGACCCGCACGCCAAACCCGAGGACATCCGCTTCGGGCTGTACGGCGCCCTGGCCCACCCGATGGAGGCCGACGGCCTGGGCAGCTGCGACAAATCCTTCCAAGCGAAGACCACCAACGTGCGTGATCTTCCCGCGCCGCTGTCGGCGTCGCGCGACCGGCTCACCGGCACGGTTTGCCTTGGGCCGCTGAAGGATCGGAGCCAGGTTCGCGGCGTCTACAGCTACTCGTCGCGCGACCGGATCCCGGACAGCTCGTCGGCCTACCCGGTCGCCTTCCCGGTGGGGTTGTTGCCGACCAACCCCAACGACACCGGAGGCCTGGCGGTCAAGACCGGCAGCCTGTCGGCGTGGCGGGCCGACGGCACCCCGGTGACCAAGGCGCAGCTGGGTGATCCGGGGGCGTTCACCGGCAACGGCTACATGCTGCTCGGGTTGGAAGCCAGCGCCATCGCGGCCCGCTATCGCGACGAGTCCGCCAAGCGCGGCGGCCCGATGATGCTCCTGGCGGCGCCGACCCTGCCCGGAAAGGGACTGAACCCGGCCTGCGCTACCTACGGTTCGTCGGTGTTGATCCTGCCCGACGCGTCCCTGGACGCCGTGCGCGTCAACGCCTCGCTGTGCACCCAGGGCGAGATCAACGACGCGTTGCTCTACGCGACGCTGGCCGTGGACGGCACGCACGCCGGGGTGTGGACGCAGCGATGAACGGACCCGGGCCCACCGAATGGTCCGCGACCCCGCCCGCCGGCGTCGGGCCGTGGCAGGGCGAGCCGCCCGACGATCCGCGGTATGACCCAGTCCTGTTGCGCGAGGGCGACACTCGCAATGTCGTCGACGCCTACCGGTACTGGACCCGGGAAGCGATCATCGCCGACATCGACCGGCGTCGGCATCCGCTGCACGTGGCGATCGAGAACTTCGGTCACGATGCCAACATCGGTTCGGTGGTGCGCACCGCCAACGCCTTCGCGGTGCACACCGTGCACATCGTGGGGCGGCGGCGCTGGAATCGGCGCGGCGCCATGGTGACCGACCGTTACCAGCGGTTGTGTCACCACGACAGCACCGCCGAGCTGCTCGACTTCGCGGCGGACGCCGGCCTGACCGTCGTCGCCGTCGACAACGTCCCGGGTGCGGCGCGCCTCGAGGAGGCCACGCTGCCGCGCGAGTGCCTGCTGGTGTTCGGTCAGGAGGGGCCCGGCATCACCGACGACACCCGTACGGGCGCCAGGCTGACGGTGTCGATCGCCCAATTCGGCTCGACGCGCAGCATCAACGCCGGGGTCGCCGCCGGGATCGCCATGCACGCCTGGGTCGAGCAGCACGCCGACCTGTCCCACGCCTGGTAGGGCACCGGTGCACACTCGACGCCGTAACCACGCGCCGAAACCGCATGGGGCAGGATCGGCAGGTATGGATCAGCTCTGGGCCAACCGGGCGGCCAGCTGCGAAGCCGCTGTCACACAACGACACCTGAAGCGGCTGTGGGGGCTGCCCGCCACTCAGCTGGGCGTGGTGGCCTGGCCGGCGCAGCGAAAAGACCGATTGTTCGGCACCTGGCACTACTGGTGGCAGGCGCATCTGCTGGACTGCCTCGTCGACGCCGAGGCGCGGGATCCGCAGCCGCACCGGCACGTCGAGATCAATCGGCAGGTCCGCTCGCACCGGCTGCGCAACAATTTCTCGTGGATCAACAACTACTACGACGACATGGCCTGGCTGGCGCTGGCGCTCGAACGCGCCGCCCGCATCGCCGGCGTCGAGCGCCGAAAAGCGTTGCCCAAACTCGCCGCCCAATTCGTCAGGGCCTGGTCGCCCGAGGACGGCGGCGGCATTCCCTGGCGCAAGCAGGACCGGTTCTTCAACGCCCCGGCCAACGGCCCCGCGGGGATCTTCCTTGCCCGCTACGGCGACCACCTGAAACTTGCCGAGCAGATCGGGGATTGGATCGATCAGACGCTGATCGACCCGGAGACGCACCTGGTGTTCGACGGCATCAAGGGCGGCTCGCTGGTGCGCGCCCAGTACACCTACTGCCAGGGTGTGGTGCTGGGGCTTCAGACCGAGCTGGCCGCCCGCACCGGGGCGGAGGTCAGGGTGCGGCACGCCGCCCGGGTGCATCGGCTGGTCGCGGCCGTGCGCGAACACATGGCGCCGGCGGGCGTGCTGGCCGGCGCCGGCGGCGGCGACGGCGGCCTGTTCGCCGGTGTGACCGCCCGATACCTGGCGCTGGTGGCGACGGCGCTGCCCGGGGACTCGGCGGAGAACGCGCTGGCCCGCGACACCGCCCGCCGGATCGTGCTGGCCAGCGCGAAGTCGGCGTGGGACTACCGGCAGACGGTGAACGGGCTGCCGGTGTTCGGCCCCTTCTGGGACCGTGACGCCCAAGTACCCACCGCGGGTGGCAAAGAGGCGGAGTTCGTCGAGGGCGCCGTGATGGCCTCCGAGGTCGCCGAACGGGATCTGTCGGTGCAGCTGTCGGGGTGGATGCTCATGGAGGCCGCCTGTAACGTCTCCGCCGAATCGTCGCACGAGGACAGGAGCGCCCTGTGAAGAAAGTCCACCCCGACGCGGAGTCGGCGCTGCACGGCCTGCTGAAGGACGGCATCACCATCGCCGCCGGTGGCTTCGGTCTGTGCGGCATCCCGGAGAAGCTGATCCGGGCTCTGGTGGACAGCGGTATCAAGGACCTCACCATCGTTGGAAACAACGCCGGCGTAGACGATTTCGGCATGGGCCTGCTGCTCAAGGGGCGGCAGGTGAAGAAGGTGATCGCCTCCTATGTCGGCGAGAACAAGGAGTTCGAGCGCCAGGTGCTGGCCGGCGAGCTGGACCTCGCGCTCACGCCCCAGGGCACGCTGGCGGAGAAGCTGCGCGCCGGCGGCGCGGGGATTCCCGGGTTCTACACGCGGACGGCCTACGGCACCAATCTCGCCGAAGGCAAGGACACCCGGGTCTTCGACGGCACGGAATACGTTCTGGAAGAAGGCATCCGGGCGGATGTGGCGCTCGTCAAGGCGTGGAAGGGCGACACGGCCGGCAATCTCGTCTACCGCAAGACCGCGCGCAACTTCAACCCGATGATCGCCACCTGCGCCGCGGTGACGGTGGCCGAGGTCGAAGAGCTGGTCGAGGTGGGCGAGCTGGACCCTGACCTGGTCCACACCCCCGGCATTTACGTGGACCGCATCATCGCGGGAAGCGGCTACGAGAAGCGCATCGAGTTCCGCACCACGAGCGGCGGCGCCGCGCTGAAGAACGACAGCCCGATTCGTGAGCTGATGGCCCGGCGCGCGGCCCGGGAATTGCGCGACGGCTATTACGTGAACCTGGGCATCGGCATCCCGACGCTGGTGGCCAACTTCATTCCCGACAACATCAACGTCACGCTGCAGTCGGAGAACGGCTTGCTCGGCATCGGGGCCTACCCGAGCGAGGACACCGTGGACCCCGATCTCGTCAACGCCGGCAAGCAGACCATCACGAGTCTGCCCGGGTCCAGCTTTTTCAGTAGCGCCGATTCCTTCGCGATGATCCGCGGCGGCCATATCGACCTGTCCATCCTCGGCGGGCTCGAGGTGGCCGAGAACGGCGACCTGGCCAACTGGATGGTGCCGGGCAAGATGGTCAAGGGGCCGGGCGGCGCAATGGATCTGGTGTCGGGCGTCAAGCGAGTGATCGTCGTCATGGACCACACCGCGAAGGACGGCACCCCGAAGATCCTCCAGCAATGCACGTTGCCCCTGACCGGCAAGGGCGTGGTCGACATGATCATCACCAACCTGTGCGTCTTTGACGTCGAGCCGGGGCAGGGGCTGGTGCTCACCGAATTGCATCCGGGGGTGACGGTCGAGGACGTCCGCGCCAAGACCGGCTGCGATTTCAAAGTCGCGGTCTGACCGCGCGGGCTACGAGGTGGCCGGCTACTCGGATGCCGGCAGCCGCTCGGGCTCCGGGGCGGCCGTGTCCGCCGCGCGGCGTCGGCCCCGATAGCCGCGCCAGGCCGCGACGAACGCCGGGATCATGGACACGAGCAGGATGCCCAGGATGATCTTTTCCAGGTTGTGGTGCACGAACGGCACATTGCCCAGGAAGTAGCCCGCGAGCGTCGCGCCGCCGCCCCAGGCGATGCCGCCGACGATGTCGAACCCCAGAAACAGCGGATAGCGCATGTAGGACACCCCGGCGATCACCGGGACGAACGTCCGCACGAACGGTGCGAACCGGGCCAGGATGATCGCCCAGGGCCCGTACTTCTCGAAGAAGGCGTGGGACTCGGTCACGTAGTGCTTCTTGAAGAACCGGGAATCTTCCTTTTTGAACAGCGCGGGCCCGATCCGCCGCCCGATGAAATACCCGGTTTGATCGCCCAGCACCGCGACGATGGCGACGCTGGGCGCCAGCACCCAGATGCTGACCGGTGGATGTGGATGCGCGGCCAGCAGACCGCCGGTGAACAGCAGCGACTCGCCGGGCAACAACGGAAACAGCAGCCCGGTCTCGATGAAGACGATGACCAGAATCCCGGGCAGCACCGCCGACCCGAAGACGCCGTCGGCGCCTAACCAATACATCGGGTCGAGGATGGCGGGCAGGGCCGTCACGGCGGTGCTCATGATCCATCAACATACCGGCCCGCGGTGAGCCGCCGAGCCACCTGGACGATACTGAGGGGACCCGGCCGCAGAAGGGGGTTCCGATGCCCATCGCCACGCCCGAGGTCTACGCCGAGATGTTGCGACGCGCCAAGGAGCACTCGTACGCCTTCCCCGCGATCAACTGCACCTCGTCGGAGACGGTGAACGCGGCCATCAAGGGCTTCGCCGATGCGGGCAGCGACGGAATCATCCAATTCTCCACCGGCGGTGCCGAATTCGCCTCCGGCCTGGGGGTCAAGGACATGGTGGCCGGTGCCGTGGCCCTGGCCGAGTTCACCCGATCCATCGCAGCCCGATACCCGGTCAACGTCGCGCTGCACACCGATCACTGCCCCAAGGACAAGCTGGACACCTACGTCCGCCCGCTGCTGGCGCTCTCGGCCGAACGTGTGGGCGCGGCGGGCGATCCGCTGTTTCAGTCGCACATGTGGGACGGTTCGGCGGTGCCGATCGACGAGAACCTGGTGATCGCGCGGGATCTGCTGACCGAGGCGGCGGCCGCCAAGATCATCCTCGAGATCGAGATCGGCGTGGTGGGCGGCGAAGAGGACGGCGTCGCCAACGAGATCAACGACAAGCTCTACACCACGCCGGAGGACTTCGAGAAGACCATCGACGCGCTGGGCCACGGGGAGCACGGCCAGTATCTGCTGGCCGCCACGTTCGGCAACGTCCATGGCGTCTACAAGCCCGGCAACGTCAAGCTGCGCCCCGACATCCTGGCCCAGGGCCAGCAGGTGGCGGCGGCGAAGCTGGGACTGCCCGACCCCCCTGGTGGCCTAGCCAAGCCGTTCGACTTCGTCTTTCACGGTGGTTCGGGCTCGGAGAAGTCGGAGATCGAGGAGGCGCTGCGCTACGGCGTGGTGAAGATGAACGTCGACACCGACACCCAGTACGCCTTCACCCGCCCCATCGCCGGTCACATGTTCAGCAACTACGACGGCGTGCTCAAGGTCGACGGCGAAGTCGGCGCCAAGAAGGTCTACGACCCCCGCAGCTATCTCAAGAAGGCCGAAGCTTCGATGTCCGAGCGCGTCGGCCAGGCGTGCACCGACCTGCACTGCGCCGGAAAGTCCCTCGGCAGCTGAACGACGTGCCGCTGGCCGCACACTCGGCCGAACGCTAGCCGCTGGCGGACTGGCAGATCTTCCACTGGTCGTCGCGGTACTGCAGGTCCAGGCTGCGGGTCGAGCGCACCTGCGGGTCGTACGCCATGAACGTCGTGACGTTGGCCTCGGCGTGCTGGCCGTTGACGACGACCTGGTCGATGCTGGCGATCACCGGATACTGCTTGGCCGCCGAGACGCGCCGGTACGTTTCGTCCCAGGCACGCTCGTCGTAATCCGCGTAGCCGTCGCGGGTGGTGCCGCAGGTGATGGTGCGCAGCGTGGTCAGATCACCCCGCTGAATCGCGACGTCGAAGTTGCCGATGGTGTGCCGGACCTGGTCTTCCTGCGAAACGCCGGTGTGTTTGCCCCGGGTGAGCAGCACCGTGCCCAGGATCGCGATCGCCGCCAGCGCCAGCACGATCACGACGATCGCCAGTATCCAACCCCAGTTGAATTGCGTGGAGGTACGTAGCTTTCCCCCAAGTCGAGGCGGGATTGATTGCGGGACAGCGGCTTTGGGCCCGACTCCGAACTGTGCGGTGCCGTCGGATCCCGGCGGCGCCGCGAACGCCTCGGTGGCGGGTTCGGGGGTGGTGGAGATGATCGTGGTTTCTTTCGCGTCGAAGCCGGGTGCGGTGAAGCGGCGTTCGCGCTGCGGCAGGCCGGGTGATTCTTCGGGGCCGCTGCCCGGACCGGGTTTGTTGATCACCACGGTCTCGGTCTCGGCGTCGCGGGGAACCAGGGGGACGTTCTCGGTGGCGTCGGTTTCGGAGCCGGTTTCGGGGCCGGATTCGGACCCCCACTCCTCGCTCGGTTCGCTGCGAGACCCGCGTGGGTCGAACCCGGGCCGTTTCGGCGCGCCGCCGCGGTCGGGCTCGGATGGGTTGGGCATGAGTACTACTGTCCTCCCGCTGTCGAGTGGGGTAGTTGCAGAGCTTAGCGACCGGGACCGCGGCCCGGGGCGACGGCCGAGGTGCGTCATGCGGGCAAACGGGCGAGCTGCAGAATGGAGGCATGACGCCGATGGGAGATCTTTTAGGGCCCGATCCGATCCTGCTGCCCGAAGACGTGGATACCGAGGCGGAACTGCTTGCCGGTGAGAAGCCGGGCATCGTCGCCGCCGCGCATCCGGCGGCGTCGGTGGCCTGGGCGGCGCTTGCCGAGCAGGCGCTGGCCGACGACGAGGCCATCACCGCGTACGCGTACGCGCGCACCGGCTATCACCGCGGCCTGGACCAGCTGCGCAGAAACGGCTGGAAGGGCTTCGGCCCCGTCCCGTATTCGCACGAGCCCAACCGCGGCTTCCTGCGTTGTGTGGCGGCGCTGGCGCGTGCCGCCGACACGATCGGCGAAACCGACGAGTACGCACGGTGTCTGGACCTGCTCGACGATTGCGACCCCGCGGCGCGCAAAGCGCTTGGGCTGTAACGTGTTAAAAGCTTTCCGAACAATCGGTGTCGTCGGGGCAGTCGATCTGGACGGTGGCGTGTTGCAGCCCGCGGGCCGATAACACCGCCCGCGCGTCGTGAAGTACCTGGGCGGGGTCGCCGGTGCTGATCAGGTGCGCGGTGCACATGTCTTTGCCCGGGGACAGCGTCCACACGTGCAGGTCGTGGACGCCGGTCACACCGTCGACGGCGCCGAGCGCGGCGCGCAGCTCCTCGACGTCGATGTGGGTCGGCGATGACTCGGAAAGGATCCGCAGCGCGTCGCGGGCCAGCGCGATCGCCCGGGGCAGCACCCAGAGCGCGACGAGTACGGCCACCACGACGTCGGCGTAGGGCCAGTGCGTCGTCACGGTGACCACACCGGCGATCAGCACGCCCAGGCTGCCCACGGTGTCGGCGACGACCTCCATGTACGCGCCCTTGACCGCCAGGCTCCCCGAGGAGTGGGACCGCAACAACAGCGCGACGGCGAAGTTGGCGGCCAGCCCGGCCAGCGCGACGACGATCATCGGCACGCCGGGGACCGTGGGAGCTTCGCTCAGCCGCTGGACGGCCTCATACAGGATGAACATCGCCACCCCGACCAACAGCGCCGCGTTGGCGACCGCGGTGAACACCTCGGCGCGATGCCAGCCGTACGTGCGGGCCGACGACGAGCTGCCGCGGCGGGCCAGCGTGACGGCGGCCAGCCCCATGAAGACGGCGACGACGTCGGTCAGCATGTGGCCGGCGTCGGCCAGCAGCGCGATCGAGTTGATCAGCAACGAGGTGGCCAGTTCCACGACGAAGAACGCCGCCAGAATCGCCGCGGCCACGATCATGCGCGGGATCAGCCGGGAATCGTCCGTCTCGGCGGGGGTGTGGTTGTGACCGGCGCCCATGCCGGAAAATATATGCGTGGTAACGCATATATGGCAAGGGTCAGAACCAGCGGCTCCAGAAGCGGGTCAGCGCGTTGCCCCAGCCCACCAGCACGTCCGGCACACCGGACAGGTCGAACAACGACAACACGACCCCGAAGAACCATTGGTTGAGCACCGGCGCCAGGAGCAGGAACAGCACGATGACAAAGCCCCACTGCTTGGCCGGCGCCAACGAACGCTGCGTCTGGGGGCTCAGGTGCGGTTCCAGGGCGTCGTAGCCGTCCAGCCCCGGGATGGGCAGCAGGTTCAGCACGACCGCGGTGAGCTGAAGGAACCCCAGGAACGCCACCCCGGCCCACAACACCACGTGTGTCGGGTCGAAGAACAACCGCGTCGCCACTAGCAGCAGCACCGCCAGCACGAGGTTGGCCGCCGGGCCGGCCAGGCTGACCATGGTGCGACGGGCGGGCGTCATGAACCACGTCCGCACGTAGACCGCCGCACCGGGCAGGCCGATCCCGCCCAGCGCGACGATCACCATCGGCAGCACGAGCGAGAGCGCTACATGGCTGTAGCGGCGCGGGTCCAGCGTCAGGTAGCCGCGCACGGCGGCGTCGTGATCGCCGAAACGCCAGGCGGTGACCGCGTGCCCGAATTCGTGCAGGCACAGCGACACCAGCCAGCCGGCGATCACGAAAACGAACACCCCGACATAGGCCAACGGGCGCACGCTGGCCCCGGCCAGCCAGGCCAGCGTGCCGCCCACCGCCGTCAATCCGAGTAGCGCCAGAAAGATCGGGCTGGGCCGTACCGATTCGCGTTGAGAGGCGGGGAAGCTCACCGGACGAAACTATCGGACCAGCAGCCAGCCCTCGATGTTGCGGTAGAACGCCGATCGGCGGCCGGGGCGGGCCGCGGGGACCCCGTCGCGCAGCACGACGACGCCCGTGCTGCCCAGCTGGGCCGCCCGGCCGGTGACCCACCGGCGCCACCCGCCCTTGACCCCGCCCTTGAGCGAGGCCCGCAGGCCGGGCATGCCGAGCGTCGGCTCGACGAACACGGCGGCGGCGTCGCCGTCGAACAACGTGGTGTCGTCAACGACCGCCTCGCCGTGGATGAGCCGCTCGCCGTCCGGCGGTACCCAGCCGGCTCGCCCGACGATCACCGAGCCGGTCTCGTCGCGGATCAGCGTCACCCGTTGCGCAAGACCGCGGCGGGCCCGCCGCGCCGCCCGGCATCCGGTGGGCAGGCGGTAGATCCGAGTGGCCCGGGTGCGGCGGCGCGGCACGTAGGCCACCTCGACGTCGAGCCGCTCGGCGCGCAGGAGCCGGGTCAGCACGGCGGCTAGGTCGGCGTCGGCGCCCACCACGACCAGCCGCGGGTAGGGGCCTATCGCGGCGTCGATATCGGGTTCGCCGACGACCCGGTGGGCGCGCATGTCCCGCAACGGGCCGTAGTTGGGCCGTCGACCGAACAGTAGAACCGCACCGGCTCGATCTTCCTGCGTCACAAGCTATCCAATCAAGGTGATCCAATCCTTTTGGCTTCCAACGGTTCTGGTCCGAACAATGGTCAAACCGTGGCTTTGGCGCTGAAAGTCCTCGCAATAACGACAGAGTCACAACATGGTGTCGGACTGCGAAAGTTGTTGCGCCGCCGCCTGGAAACAACCGGATACTTTACTCCTGCCACACAGCCGTCGTTGCGCGGAATCCTGCCAATGAGTGGTTGAGAGAACGGAGAACTACCATTCGCCGACTCGCCGCCCGGCCCTACCCGCCCCGACTGCCGATGACGCGACTCGGCCGTGTTGGCGCCGTGCTGCTTTCGGCTGTCCTGGTGTGCCTCGGATCGGCGAGGGCCTCGGCCGACGAATCGATCGTGATCGACCTGGTGCGCCACGGGCAGTCGGAGGCCAACGCGGCGAGCCGCATCGATACGGCGGTGCCCGGGGCCGCACTCACGGCGCTGGGTCAACAACAGGCACAGAACGTCGCCAACGTGCTCATGGCGAAGGGTCCGGTCGCCGCGATTTTCGCGTCGCAGTTGATCAGGACGCAGCAGACCGCGACGCCGTTGGCAGCCATGTTGGGGATGAATGTCCAGGTGCTGCCCGGGCTCAACGAGATCGACGCGGGCGTTTTCAACGGCATGCCGCAGATCAGCCTCGCCGGGCTGGCATACCTGTTGGCCCCCATCGCGTGGCTGCTCGGCCTGCGCATCGTGCCGATGCTGGCTCCCGGCTCCGCCGACCCGAACGGGTACGAGTTCCACAAGCGTTTCAACGGCGCGCTCCAAGCGATGGATGGCAACGCGGCGACCAGCGCCGGCCGCTTCAGCGACATGCTCGGAACGATGTACGGCAGCGCGCTGGCCAACCCGGTCCGTGCGGCCGACGGCAGGATCAGAGAGGTCGCGTTCTCCAGCGAATTCGACATCGGTATCGGGACGATGACGTCCGTCAGAAACCCCGAACAGTTGCTCCTGCTTTTCGACCCGCTGCCCAACACCGGCATCGTCGAGATCCAGGGCAATCCCCACGATGGCTGGACGCTGGTCAGCTGGAACGGCAAACCGGCGTGGTCCGGTTGGGCGGCCAAACGGCCCAACCGTGACGCGAAGGGCCTGTGCCTGATGTTGGACGCGCCGACCCGCGACGGCGTGTGCGCGGCGAAGGCGCCGGTGACGGCGAGCCCCTGAGCGCCGACGCGACGAGGCGGGCCCGGGTTTTTGCGCGACACGGGCCGGGATCAAACGGGCCTTGTGGCAAGCCTGTCGTTACCCGACGTTTAGGATCGCCACGTGAGCGCGGCAAGCAAAGACGCGTGGAGCTACGCGCACGGTCACGACGCGGCTAACCGAGGCGCTGCCACCCGACGGCAGGGCGACACATCGGGCGACGCCGAAAACCGTTGCAGCGGTGCAAGATCTGGCGTTTTGCCAGCAGAACCCCAGTAAGCAGGCGGGAGCAAGTCATGCCGGCAATCGTCCTCATCGGCGCCCAGTGGGGCGACGAGGGCAAAGGTAAGGCCACCGACCTGCTCGGGGGGCGGGTTCAGTGGGTGGTGCGCTACCAGGGCGGCAACAACGCCGGGCACACCGTCGTGTTGCCCACCGGCGAGAACTTCGCCCTGCACCTGATCCCGTCGGGGGTGCTCACGCCCGGCGTCACCAACGTCATCGGCAACGGTGTGGTGATCGATCCCGGCGTGCTGCTCGACGAGCTGAAAGGCCTCGAAGATCGCGGCGTCGACACGTCGCGGCTACTGATCTCCGCCGACGCGCACCTGCTGTTGCCCTACCACGTGGCCATCGACAAGGTCACCGAGCGCTACATGGGGAACAAGAAGATCGGCACGACCGGCCGCGGCATCGGACCCTGCTATCAGGACAAGATCGCCCGGATCGGAATCCGGGTCGCCGACGTGCTCGACCCCGACGTGCTGACCCACAAGGTCGAGGCCGCGCTGGAACTGAAAAACCAGATATTGGTCAAGATCTACAACCGCAAGGCGCTGGACGCGCACCAGGTGGTCGAGGCGCTGCTGGAGCAGGCGCAGGGTTTCCGGCACCGCATCGCCGATACCCGGCTGCTGCTCAACACCGCGCTGGAGTCCGGCGAAACCGTGTTGCTGGAGGGCTCGCAGGGCACGCTCCTCGACGTCGACCATGGCACGTATCCCTATGTGACGTCGTCGAATCCGACGGCGGGCGGGGCGGCGGTGGGTTCGGGGATCGGGCCCACCCGGATCACCACGGTGCTGGGGATCCTCAAGGCCTACACCACCCGCGTGGGCTCCGGCCCGTTCCCCACCGAGCTGTTCGACGAGAACGGCGAATACCTGTCCAAGACCGGGGGCGAATTCGGCGTCACCACCGGACGGCGCCGGCGGTGCGGCTGGTTCGATGCCGTCATCGCCCGCTACGCCACCCGGGTCAACGGCATCACCGACTACTTCCTGACCAAGCTCGACGTGTTGTCCAGCCTGGAAACCGTTCCGGTGTGCGTCGGCTACCAGATCGACGGGGCGCGCCTGCACGAGATGCCGATGACCCAAAGCGACCTCGGCCGCGCCGAGCCGATCTATGAGGAGCTGCCCGGCTGGTGGGAGGACATCTCGCACGCGCGGGAGTTCGACGACCTGCCCGCCAAGGCGCGTGACTACGTGCTTCGACTCGAAGAGCTTGCTGGAGCTCATGTTTCGTGCATCGGCGTGGGGCCCGGGCGCGAACAAACCATCGTGCGCCGCGACGTCCTGGCGGCCCGCCCGTGACCCGGGAATCGGAACAAGGCGAAGCGAATCCGATTGACCTCGATCCTGAATACGAACACCACGGCGGTTTCCCGGAATACGGTCCGGCCAGCCCCGGTCCCGGTTTCGCCCGGTTCGTCGCCTCCATGCGCCGGCTGCAGGACCTCGCGGTGTCGGCCGACCCGAGCGACGAGGTCTGGGACGAGGCCGCGGACCGGGTCGCGGCGCTGACCGAGCTGCTGGGGCCGTTTCAGGCCGAGGTCGAAGGCCAGGCGCCCGCGGGGCGCACGCCCGACCTGCCCGGCATGGGCAGCCTGTTGCTACCGCCGTGGGTTCTGACGCGCTACGGCCCCGACGGTGTCGAAATGACCGGCCACTTCAGCCGGTTTCACGTCGGCGGAAACCACGCGGTGCACGGCGGCGTGCTGCCGCTGCTGTTTGACCACATGTTCGGCATGATCTCGCACGCCGCCGACCGGCCCATCAGCCGCACGGCCTTCCTGCACGTCGACTATCGCAAGGTCACCCCGATCGACGTCCCGTTGCTGGTGCGCGGCCGGGTCACCGGCACCGAGGGCCGCAAAGCGTTCGTCTCCGCCGAATTGGTCGACGGCGACCAGACCGTGCTGGCCGAGGGCAACGGCCTGATGGTGCGGCTGCTTCCCGGTCAGCCCTAGCGCGGCGACGATGCGGCGCGGTATGCGCCGTCGAGGAGCCGGGCGGTCAGCCCTAGCCCGGCGACGATGCGGCGCGGTATGCGCCGTCGAGGAGCCGGGCGATCAGCCCTAGTGCTCTGAGAACCGACCTATCCTTGAGCCGTGGCTGACGGCGTGATCGACGAACGGGACGACGAAACGACGGCGCTCGCGGTTCCCCAGCAAGCTCCCGCGGACGGCCGCCCGTCGGTGCTGCTGCTGGGTTCCGGCGAGATCAGCCGCGAGCTGGCGATCGCCCTGGGGCGCCTCGGGGCCCGGGTGATCGCCGCCGACCAGCACCCCCACGCGCCCGCGCACGGGGTGGCCGACCAGGCGTTGGTGTTCGACATGACCGACGCCGGCGAGCTGTCGAAGGCGATGCAACGGCTGCAACCCAACTTCGTCGTGATCGCGACCGACGCGGTCGCCGGCCAAGCCCTCGAGCCCCTCGACGGCAGCGGCACCGAGCTGGTGCCCAGCGCTCGCGCCGTGCGGCTGACCGGCGACCGCGAGGGGCTGCGCCGGCTGGCCGCCGACGAGCTGGGGCTGCCCACCGCGCCGTTCTGGTTCGTCGGGTCGCTGGCCGAACTCGAGGCGGTCGGGGCGCATGCCGGGTATCCGTTGCTGGTCAAGCCGGTGGCCGGGCCGGTCGGCCAGCGGGGATCGGTGGTGGCGCGCCGTGAGGACATCGAGCCCGCCTGGCATCGTGCGGGGGGCGGCCGGCCCGCCCCCCGGGTACTGGCCGAAACCGTCGTCGAGGTCGAGGTCTACGTGACCCTGCTGGCGGTGTGCAGCGCAGGCCCGGCGGGTCCGGTCATCGAATTCTGCTCACCCATCGGGCATCGCGGATCCGACGGCCAGGCGCTGGAATCCTGGCAACCCCAGAAGATGAGCGCGGCCGCGACGGACGCCGCGAGGTCGATCGCCGCGCGGATCGTCAAGGCGCTGGGCGGGCGCGGCGTCTTCGGGGTCGAATTGCTGATCAACGGCGACGAGGTGTATTTCGCCGACGTCACGTCGCGCCCGGCCGACAGCGCCTGGGTGACTGTGCGCAGCCAGCGGCTTTCGGTGTTCGAGCTGCAGGCCCGCACCATCTTGGGCCTGCCGGTGGACACCATGATGGTGTCGCCGGCCGCCGCCCGCGCGATTGGCCCCGCCGATTCCCATGGCCCCGCCGCGTTGATCGGCGCGCTGAGCGTGCCGGAAAGCGACCTGCGCGTATCCGGGGGCGGGTTTCGCGCCCTGGCGACCGCGCCGGAGGTGACGGCCGCGCGCGAGCGGGCGGGCCAGGCCGCCGAGAGACTGTCCGCCCCGGCCGCACGCGGCTGAGCCCCGAGACGCGGGGGGCGACGGCCTCGATACGATCGCAGGTCAGGTATCGCCGCGGGCAGGGGGCAATCTCGCCGGGGTGGCTGACAAGGCGTACGAGAGGCGAAGGAATACGAGCATGAACAGAGAGCGCGCACACTCCTACGCGGGCGACATCTCGCCCCTGGACGCCTGGAAGTTGCTCAGCGACAATCCGAACGCCGTGCTGGTCGACGTACGTACCGACGCCGAATGGCGATTCGTCGGGGTGCCCGATCTGTCCAGCCTCGGGCGCGACGTGTTGTTCCTGGAGTGGAATTCGTCCGACGGCAGGCCCAACGCGAATTTCGCCGAGCAGCTGCGCGAGCAGGTGGCGCCGGCCCAGACCGACACGGACCGCCCGGTGCTGTTCCTGTGTCGCTCCGGAGTCCGCTCCATCGGCGCCGCCGAGGTGGCAACCGAGCAGGGCATCACCCCGGCGTACAACATCGTGGACGGCTTCGAAGGCCAGCTCGACGCCAACGGTCACCGCGGCGAGTCGGGGTGGCGGGCGATCGGATTGCCTTGGAAGCAAGGGTGATCCAGGCATGACCCCCGGCGACGACCGCTCGGTCCGCACGCCCGCGCCGCTACCCGACGGTGTCGGTCAGGCGACGATCGGCGTGCGCGGTGGACTGCTGCGTTCGGGGTTCGACGAGACCGCCGAGGCGCTGTATCTGACGTCCGGCTATGTCTATGAGTCCGCGGCGGTTGCCGAGAAGTCGTTCACCGGCGAGGTGGACCACTTCGTCTACTCGCGGTACGGCAACCCGACCGTGACGATGTTCGAGGAGCGGTTGCGTCTGCTCGAAGGGGCACCGGCGGCGTTCGCCACCGCGAGCGGCATGGCGGCGGTGTTCACCTCACTCGGCGCGCTGCTGGGCGCGGGGGACCGGTTGGTCGCGTCGCGCAGCTTGTTCGGATCGTGTTTCGTGGTGTGCAACGAGATCCTGCCGCGCTGGGGTGTCGAAACCGTCTTCGTCGACGGCGACGACCTGTCCCAATGGGAGGAGGCGTTGGGCGACCCCTCTAAGCCCACCCAAGCAGTGTTCTTCGAGACGCCGTCCAATCCGATGCAGTCGCTGGTCGACATCGCCACGGTGACCGAGCTTGCGCACGCCGCGGGTGCGAAGGTGGTGTTGGACAACGTTTTTGCCACACCGCTGCTACAGCACGGTATTCCGCTCGGCGTCGACGTGGTGGTGTACTCGGGCACCAAGCACATCGATGGCCAGGGCCGCGTGCTGGGCGGGGCCATTCTCGGCGACAGGGAGTACATCGACGGCCCGGTGCAGAAATTGATGCGGCACACCGGCCCGGCGATGAGCGCGTTCAACGCCTGGGTGTTGCTGAAAGGCCTTGAGACGATGGCTATCCGGGTCGATCACAGCAATGCCTCGGCGTACCGGATCGCCGAGTTCCTCGAGGCCCATCCGGCGGTGAGTTGGGTCCGCTACCCCTATCTGTCCTCGCACCCGCAATACGACCTGGCCAAGCGTCAGATGTCGGGCGGCGGAACGGTGGTCACCTTCGCGCTCGACTGCCCGGAAGCTGTGGCGAAGCGGCGGGCTTTCGAGGTGCTGGACAAGTTGACGCTGATCGACATCTCCAACAACCTCGGCGACGCCAAATCCCTTGTCACACACCCCGCGACGACAACTCACCGGGCGATGGGACCGGAGGGCCGCGCGGCGATCGGGCTCGGTGACAGCGTGGTTCGCATCTCCGTCGGCCTGGAGGACGCCGAGGACCTGATCGCCGACATCGATCGGGCCTTGAGCTGATCGCCTTTCCGGCGCGTCAGCCGGCCGCCTCCTGCTCGGCCGCCTCGGCGCGTTCGGCCGCCGCGAGCGTGCCTTCCGCCGCCTGCTGCTCGACCCAGTTCACCAGCGGCCGGGCGTAGATCATCTGGCTGGTGATGGCCATCTGGCCGCGGGTGCGGCCCAGGAACGAGATCCCCCAGGCGAACATGGCGGCGAGTCGGTTCCGGTGGCCGATCAGGTAGTACAGGTGCAGCACCAGCCACGCCAGCCAGGCCAAGAAGCCGGCGAACTCCACCTTGCCGACCTGCGCGACGGCGCTGTAGCGGGAGATGAGCGCCATGCTGCCCTTGTTGACGTACCTGAACGGCGCGCGGTCGGCCGGGTCGTCCTGGCCCTTGACCGCGCGCTTGATGACGGCGGCCGCGTATTTCGCGCCCTGGATCGCACCCTGCGCCATCCCGGGGACACCGGGAACCGACATCAGGTCACCGACGACGAAGACGTACGGGTGACCCTTGACCGTGAGGTCGGACTCGACGATCACCCTTCCGGCGCGGTCGGTTTCGGTTCCGTCGGACTGCTCGGCGAGCATCGCGCCCAGTGAGCTGGCCTGCACGCCCGCCGCCCACACCTTGCACGCGCATTCGATGCGGCGCTGGGTGCCGTCCTTCTCCTTGATCGTGATGCCCATGTAGTCGACCGCGGTCACCATCGCGTTGAGCTGGACCTCGACATCCATCTTTTCCAGCCGCCGTTGCGCCTTGAGACCCAGCTTGGCGCCCATCGGTGGCAACACCGCGGGCGCCGCGTCGAGCAGGATGACGCGGCATTCGCTGGGGGTGATCGTCCGAAACGCGCCGGCCAGGGTGCGCTCGGCCAGCTGGACGATCTCGCCGGCCAGCTCGACACCGGTGGGTCCGGCCCCGACCACCACGAAGGTCAGTCGGCGTTTCCGCTCGGCGGGGTCGGTCGCGACCTCGGCCGCCTCGAATGCGCCGAGGATGCGGCCGCGCAGCTCCAGGGCGTCGTCGATGCTCTTCATCCCGGGCGCGAAGGCCGCGTACTCGTCGTGGCCGAAGTAGGACTGCTTCGCGCCGGCGGCCACGATCAGGCTGTCGTAGGGTGTGACCGTGTCCATGCCCATCAGGTGGGATTTGACCGTCTTGGCGGTGAGGTCGATGGCGGAGACGTCTCCCCACAACACCCGGACGTTCTTCTGCCGGCGCAGGATGAGCCTGGTGGTCGGCGCGATGTCGCCCTCGGACAGGATGCCCGTGGCCACCTGATACAGCAGCGGCTGAAAAAGGTGCGTGGTCGTTTTCGAGATCACGGTGACGTCGACTTGGCTTCCCCTGGGCACACGTTTGAGCGCCTTGGCCGCAGTCAGTCCGGCGAAGCCGCTTCCGATGATGACCACACGATGGCGCGACATGTCTCCACCGTACGACGCCACACCCGCGAAAGGCGAGGCCGACGAGAAGACTGCCGCACCGCGCGCGATGGGCACGTGGCAGCACAAGGAACCGCACCACGCGAAACCCGTTGTCATTAAACCGGTCTCGGCACTACTCGAGCGGTCACCCGAATAGCTTGTGCGGTAACGGATCCCGACCGGAGCCACGGCAGGCGCTAGGCCATGCCACGGCTCCGATCGGTCACCTTCTGGTCTTCGCTACGCGAAGCTTGATGTGAATGAAAGGCCCCAAATCGATGTTCGAGGCGCTTCGGATACTGCTATCCGGTGCAGGTCAAACCGGGTCCACAATCGATAACGAGCGGAACCGTGCAAGCCGAAGTCATTGGCGCTGCGAAAGCGAGCACCACGGCGAGAACGATTTTGCCAGTACGACGTGACATTAGAACCCCCTACGTCTGGGAGACGATATTCTAAGGCCCGATGACGGTGAGTTTACGTCGTCAACGATTCGTAGATAAGCGATTTCGCAAATATCGCACGCGAATTCGTCAAATGGACGATCGAGGAACCCAGGCGGGCGGCCGCCGCCCCGGCCGCGGCGTGAATGCAGCAAAATCGCGTGGCGGGAGGAATTGGAATTATCCTGCGGGGGGACCATGCCGCGGCTATATTGAAACGCTATTTAGCCGCTGCTCACCGGTGCCGGTGCGTAATCTGGATATGAATTCAAATAGGTTCCCGAACTCGCGCCGTCGGTTGCACGGCGAAACCATCGAGGTGGCAATCGGTTTCAGTGACGGGTGCGAGGTGCGGCTCGGTTAGAACGGCCACCCGCTGGCGTCGCCCTTGTACTTTGCGTTGAGATCGCTGCAGAAGTCGGCGGCGGTGCCGGCGAGCAAGATGTAATAGGTCTCGCCGCGGCGGCTTTCGTAGGACGTCGGCGTGGTCCAGCCGTTGTTGCACATCGCGGTTTCGCCGCCGGCCGCCGTCCGTCGCCAATTGGTCTTCACGCACGCGACCAGGCCGTCGAGGTTCGCCGTCGCGCTCTTGGCCGCGACCAGCATCGCTCCTCCCCACTGCCCGTCGTTGCGCCGATAGGCGCGCGCACCGAATCCCGCGTTGTCGGTCTGGCAGGCCAACGCCCGGCGCAGCAGCGAGAAGGGCGCCGCGAGTTGCTGGCTGGCGGCTCCCGCCGCGGAGTCGATGAATTGCGCCGCGTCCGAGCCGTCGACCTCGTTCACGATGTGAGGATTGCCAAAGCTAAAGAGCTGCTGGGCGATTCCCTGCGCGGCGGCGGAGCCCCCGCCGATGATCGGCCCGCTGCCGCTGGACGCCATCGGGGGCAGCCCCGCGGCCGGATCGGCGTCCGCCGGTGGCAGACCGGCGGCAGCCCCCACGGCCAACAGCGCGATCACGCCGCGGACGCGCTGTGCGGTAACTCCCATGCCACTCATTTCAGCACGTGTGCGTAGTCGGCGCGACGCTCGTCGGCAATCAATCCGCCCAGCACGTGGCGGGTCTGCAACGCGATGTATTCGTCGATGGTGTAGATCGGCCCGAAGTGCCAATGCTTCAGCGCCCAGCCGTGGGCGAGCAGCATGATGTCGAACACGGTGAGGTCGACATCGACCCGGCGGAAGACACCGCGGCCGATACCGGCTTCGATCACCGCCCGCAGTGGTGCGGCGGTGGCGATTTCGAGGTCCTTGATCTGGGTGCGCTCCGGCGCCCCGAGGGTTCGGCTCTCCCGATAGGTCAACACCACGCCGTCGAGGTTCTCGTCGACGATCTGGATATAGCGACGGATCCCGGCGGTCAGCTGGTCGACGACGTCATCGCCGGCGGCGTCGATGACCGGCGCCAGCTGATCGCGGAACACATCGAGGATTCGCACGATCGTGGCGAGCAGCAGGTCCTCCTTGCCGCCGAAGTATTTGTAGAGCAGGCCGACGCTGACCTCGGCCTCGGCGGCCAAGTCCTGCATCGACATCTGGTGAAATCCGGTCCTGCCCATGGCTTTGACCGCGGCGTCGAGCACCTGGCGGCGCCGCGAGCTGACGCGGGCCGCGCGCACGGCCTCCTCGGCGGGAAGATCGCTGTAGTCGGCAACATCGGTGGCCATCGGCTGCCTCTAGATACCCAAGTCCTTGGCGATGATCGTCTTCATGATCTCGTTGGTGCCGCCGTAGATGGTCTGGATGCGGGCGTCGACGAACGCGCGCGCCACGCCGTACTCGCGCATGTAGCCGTACCCGCCGTGCAACTGCAGGCAGCGATCGGCGGTGCGCACCTGCAGGTCGGTGGTCCACCATTTCAGCCGGGCGGCCCGCGCGGCCGTCAGTTCGCCCTCGAGGTGCTGGGCCAGGCAGTCGTCGAGATACGTTCGGGCGATGTCGATTTCGGTGGCCAGTTCGGCGAGTACGAATTGACTGTGTTGGAAGCCGGCGATCGGTGACCCGAAGGCCTTGCGATCGCGGACGTAGTCGAGGGTTCCGGCCAGGATCGCTTCGGCGGCGGCCACCGCCCCCACGCCGAGCGCGAGTCGCTCCTGGGGCAGGTTTGTCATCAACTGGTAGAAGCCCCTGCCCTCTTCTTCGAGCAGGTTCGCTTTCGGCACCCGCATATCGGTGAAGGTGAGCTCGCTGGTGTCCTGGGCGTGCAGGCCGATCTTCTCCAGGTTGCGGCCGCGGGAAAAGCCCGGGGTGCCGGAGTCGACC
>NZ_JAICZA010000068.1 GCF_025933915.1 Mycobacterium sp. | reverse complement strand
CATCTAGAGGACTTCGCGCCGTTCGGCGCCGCGGGCATCGGGTCGGCGGCCGGCACTATCTTCTTCTCCTACATCGGCCTCGACGCCGTGTCCACCGCGGGCGACGAGGTGAAAGACCCGCAGAAGACCATGCCGCGCGCGCTGATCGCCGCGCTGCTGACCGTCACCACCGTCTACGTGTTCGTCGCGCTGGCCGCGCTGGGTACCCAGCCCTGGCAAGTCTTCGCCGGCCAGCAGGAGGCCGGGCTGTCAACGATTCTCCAGAACGTCACGCACGGCAGCTGGGCCAGCTCGGTTCTGGCTGCGGGCGCGGTCATTTCGATCTTCAGCGTCACGCTGGTCACCATGTACGGCCTGACGCGCATCCTGTTCGCCATGGGCCGTGACGGGCTGCTGCCCGCAAGGTTCGCGACGGTGCACCCACGCACGATGACCCCGGTGAACAACACGGTGATCGTCGCGACGGCGGCCTCGACTCTGGCGGCCTTCATACCGCTGCAAAGGCTGGCGGACATGGTGTCGATCGGCACACTGACCGCGTTCATCGTCGTCTCTGTCGGCGTGATCGTCTTGCGGGTGCGCGAGCCCGACCTGCCACGGGGCTTCAAGGTTCCGGGTTACCCTGTCACGCCGATCCTTTCGGTGGCGGCCTGCGGGTACATTCTCGCCAGCTTGCACTGGTACACCTGGATCGCGTTCAGCGGTTGGGTCTTGCTGGCCTTGATTTTCTATTTCGTCTGGGGCCGCCACCACAGCGCGCTCAACGACGAGACGGTCGGCGACGTATCGAGCGGCTCGCAGTGATGAGGCCGCTCACTGGCGCGCCGCGGCGGTATTGGCCGCCGTCTGAGCCCGCTGTAATGTCGACGCGACGTCACCGCGGCCCAAGAACATTTCGTCGAAATACGGCTGCAAAGCGTCATTGCCTGCCGCGAAGCCGGCGCCCCCGGGCGCCGCGATGCGCGGACCGTTCAGCACACTGAAGAAGGGTGTGACGTCGACACCCCGACCGGCCCAATAGCGGAAGTAGACCGGTTGGGCCGATAACACCGCGGGGATGGCCGCACCGTAGCGGCCCAGATATTCATTGCCCTGTTTGCTGCCCATCCAGGCCAGGACCTGACGCACCGCGTCGGGATGCCGTGTCGCCGCATTGCCCGCCGCGGCAATGCCATTGGTGACACTGACGCGACCCACCGGGCCGGACGGCATCATCGCCACACCCCAACGAAAGCGCGCGTCGCGGGACACCGGCGCCAAGTTGTAGGTGCCTGACTGGAACAGCGCCATCCGGCCGGCCAGGAATTGGTTGCGGGAAAAGTCGCCGTTGTCGTTGGTGTCGGCGGCGGGCGGCGCGACGTGGTCGCGGTTGATCAGATCGACCAGATATTGAAAGGCGGTCACGGCCGCGGGATTGTCGAACGCAAACGCGTCGCCGCGCTGGAACACACCGCCGGCCGAACCGATGTAGTTCAGGTAGATCCCCTGAGGGTCATTGGCCGCGTTGTATGCCCACTGCCGCACCCGCCCGGCGTCGAAGCCCGTGGTGTCTCCGCGGTTTCCGCCGGCATCGACGGTGAGCCGGGCGAGGATGGGACGCAGCGTGTCACCATCGTCGGGGCTCCACCGCAAGGCGCTCAGCTGGGCGGGATCGATGCCGGCCGCCCCGAGTAGGTCCGCGTTGTAGTACAAGGCGATCCCGGCATCGGTCAGTTGCGGCACGCCCCAGAGCGTGCCGTGGCGGGTGAACTGCTCGACGACCGGCGGCTCCCAGTCCGCGGCGGCGGTGCGCCCCAGCGCCGCACCGATATTGAGTAGCCGGCCGCTGTCGGCGTAAGGCGCGAGGTAGGCGTTGGACAGCCAGAAGATGTCGTCGGCGCTGCCGCCGGCCACGTCGGTGCGCAGGGTGTTGAAGTAGGTCGGGTACGCCACCATGTTGACGTGCACTTCGATGTCGGGATGGGCGCGGGTGAACGCCTGGAACGATTGCCGATAGGCCGCACCGATCTGATCGCCCCAGATTCGCACCGTCACAATGGTCTTGGCGCCGTGGGGCTGGCCGGAGTAATCCAGCAGCACCGCCATCGCCGCCAATAGCACCGCGACCAACGCAACCGTTCCGGCGACCAGCGTGGAGAACCGGGGCCGGCTCACTTGAGCCCCGAGACGACGATCGACGCGACGATGTGGCGCTGGAACACCACGAAAAGCGCGATCAGTGGGGCGATCGCGACGGTGGTGGCCGCCATCACCAACGTCCATTGGGAGTTGAACCGCGACTGTAGGTCGGCGGTCGCGACGGTGAGCACCCGCCACTTGTGGCCGCTGGTGATCACCAACGGCCACATGAAGTTGTTCCACTGCGAGACCACGGTGATCAGCGTCAGGGCGGCCAGGACCGGGCGGCTGGACGGGATCACCACATGCACGATCACGTCGAGGGTGTTGGCCCCGTCCAGGCGGGCGGCGTTGATCAGGTCGTTGGGAATCATGCGAAAGTGCTCGCGCAGCAGGAAGATCGCGTAGGGCGAGCCGAACATGAACGGCAGCACCAACGCCCAGAATGTGTTGCGCAGGCCGAGCTGGGCCATCATGAGATACATCGGCACAATCGTGACCGTTCCCGGAACCATCAGCGTCGCGATGTAGACCCAGAACAGCGCGTCGCGCCCACGGAACTGCAAGCGCGCGAAGGCGTATCCGGCCAGCACGGAAAAGGTCAACTGGCCCACCAGGATCACCGCCGTCATCAACGCGGTGACCGCCGCCGCGCGGCCGAACCCGGCTCCGGCCAGGTTGGTGAAGTTGGCGAGTGTGGGTGGTCGCGGCAGCTGCAACGGCGTACCCGTCACGAATTGGTGTGCCGAGGTGAACGCGGTCATCAGCCCAAGCACGAACGGCACCAACGTGATCAACGCGCCCAGCGTCAGGCCCGCATAAATCACCGTATTGGCGCGGCTAGGTGAGGTCATAGCTGATCCGTCGCCGGAAATACAGGTGCTGAACCAGGGTGACGCCGATCAGGATCATGAACAGCACCACCGCCATGACCGATGCCCGGCCGATGGCCGCCGAGCCGAAGGCCTCGGCGTAGATGCGGTGGGCCACCAAATCGGTGCTGCCCGCCGGCCCGCCGCCGGTCAGCGCGTACACCATGTCGAAAACCTGTGCGGTGCTGACGATCCCGGTCACCAGCACAAAGAAGGTCGTCGGCCGCAGCATGGGTATCGTGATGCGCCAGAACCGCTGCCACGCGGTGGCTCCATCGGTGCGTGCGGCGGCGTGCACCTCGTCGGGGATGGCCAGCAGGCCCGCCAGGAACGACAGTGAGACGTATCCGACGTTGGACCACACCACGACGGCCGAAACCAGAGGCAGCGCGAAGCTGGGATCGGAAAGCCATTCGATGCTGTGTCCCAGTACGGTGCTCACGGCGCCGTCGGTGGGTGCCAGGATCCACCGCCACAGCACCGCGATCGCCAGCGGCGCGCAAATCCACGGCAGCACAAACACGGTGCGAAACAGACCGGTGCCGCGAAGCTGGCGGGCCAGCATGGACGCGGCCAGCAGCCCCAATGCCGTCTGCGCCGGCACCACGATCGCCACGAAGATCGTCGTGACGATCAGCGAGTTGGCGAACCCGGCGTCGGCCAGCACCGATCGCCAGTTGGACAGGCCCACAAAGCGCAGCGGTCCCAGCAGATCCCATCGACACAGGCTCAGCCAGATCACCACCAGGATGGGCAACAGCAGGAAGGCGAGGACACCGAACAAGCTGGGCGCCAGCAGCGCGTAGCCCAGCGCGGTCGATCGAGGACCGATCCTGCGTTCCGCGCTGGCCATGGGGTAATTAAAGCGGGCGCCGCCGCGGTCTGGGGTGACCGGCCGTTACGGTGGTGCCGTGACACCGAACCGGGGGATCGATGCCGACTTCCTCGACCTGCCGCGCCACGAACTGGCCGAAGCCGCGCTGTCGGCGGCCACCGCGGCCGGGGCCACCCACGCCGACCTGCGGGTTCATCGCATCACCACCGAGATCGTCCAGCTGCGCGACGGCGCGCTCGAGACCGCGGTGATCAACCGTGAGGTCGGCCTGGCGGTGCGGGTGATCGTCGACGGCACCTGGGGATTCGCCTCGCACGCGGAGTTGGTGCCGTCGGTGGCGGCCGAGACGGCCCGGCGCGCGGTGCACGTCGCCACCACGCTGGCGACGCTGAGCACCGAGCGCGTCGAGCTGGCACCCGAACCCGTCTACACGGATGCGACGTGGGTGTCGAACTACCGGATCGATCCGTTCGAGGTCTCCACCGCCGACAAGATCGCCGTGCTCGACGAGTACTCCGGGCGGCTGCTGAGCGCCGACGGCGTCGATCACGTGTCGGCGGTGCTGACCGCGGTCAAGGAGCAGACGTTCTACGCCGACACTTTCGGATCCTCGATCACCCAGCAGCGCGTGCGGATCCAGCCCACGCTGGAGGCGGTGACCGTCGATCCCGCGGCGGGCAGCTTCGATTCGATGCGGACGCTTTTGCCGCCGACGGGCCGCGGCTGGGAGGTCTTGGCCGGTGACGAGGTGTGGAGCTGGACCGACGAGCTGGCCCAGCTGCCGTCACTGCTGGCCGAGAAGGTCAAGGCGCCCACCGTTATTCCGGGACGCAAAGACCTGGTGATCGACCCGACCAACCTGTGGCTGACGATTCATGAATCCATCGGTCACGCGACCGAATACGACCGCGCGATCGGTTACGAGGCCGCCTATGCGGGAACGTCGTTCGCCACACCGGACAAGCTGGGCGCCATGCGGTATGGGTCGCCGGTGATGAACGTGACCGCCGACCGGACCGTCGAATTCGGTTTGGCCACCATCGGTTACGACGACGAAGGGGTGGCCGCGCAGAGCTGGGATCTGGTGCGCGACGGGATCTTCACCGGCTATCAGCTCGACCGGGTGTTCGCCCGGCGCCTGGGGCAGCCGCGCTCCAATGGGTGCTCGTATGCCGACTCGCCGCATCACGTGCCGATCCAGCGCATGGCCAACGTGTCCCTGCAGCCCGCCCCCGAGGACATCAGCACCGAGGACTTGATCGCCCGGGTCGAGGACGGCATCTACATCGTCGGCGACAAATCGTGGTCGATTGACATGCAGCGCTACAACTTCCAGTTCACCGGCCAGCGGTTCTTCCGGATTCGCGACGGCCGCCTGGACGGTCAGTTGCGCGACGTCGCCTATCAGGCCACCACGACCGATTTCTGGAACTCGATGGAGGCCGTGGGCGGCCCGTCCACGTGGCGACTGGGTGGGGCGTTCAACTGCGGTAAGGCCCAGCCCGGGCAGATCGCGGCGGTCAGCCACGGGTGTCCGTCGGCGCTGTTCCGCGGCGTCAACGTGCTCAACACCCGCACCGAGGGCGGGCGCCGATGATCACCGGGCAGCACGTCGTCAACATCGTGCTCGACGAGGCGGCCAAGCTCGGCGGCGCCGACGAGACCATGGTGCTGGTCACCGACGAGGTCGAGGCGACCTTGCGCTGGGCGGGCAATTCGATGACCACCAACGGGGTTTCGGTGAGTCGCAGCGTGACGGTCATCTCCGTGGTGCGCCGGGGTTCCAGCGCGCGCATCGGCACGGTGGTGTCCGCCGAGGCGGACCCGCGGGTGCTCCCCGGCCTGGTGGCGGCGTCCCAGGAGGCCGCCGGCGCGGCGCCGGAGGCCGGCGATGCCGCACCGCTGCTCGGTGATAGCGGGGTGCCCGCCGAGTGGGACGCGCCGGTGCCGGGCACCGGACCCCTGGTCTTCGCCGACGTGGCCGACTCCCTGAGCCGGGGATTCCGGGGCGCGGATCGGCTCTACGGCTTTGCGCACCATAGCGTTTCGACGACGTTCTTGGCGTCGTCGACCGGATTGCGCCGGCGTTTCAGCCAGCCCACCGGGGCGGTGGAGATCAACGCCAAACGCGGCGACGCCAGCGCGTGGGCGGGTATCGGGACTCCCGACTTCGTCGATGTGCCAACGGATTCGCTGCTCGAGGAGCTGTCGAGGAGGCTGGGCTGGGCACAGCGCAGCGTCGAGTTGCCGGCGGGGCGTTACGAGACGATCATGCCGCCCTCGACGGTGGCCGACATGATGATCTACATGGCCTGGTCGATGGCCGGCCGCGGTGCGCAGGAGGGCCGGACCGCGTTCTCGGCGCCCGGTGGCGGCACCCGGGTGGGGGAGCGGCTCACCGACTTGCCGCTGACGCTCTTCTCCGATCCGATGGCGCCCGGCCTTGTCTGCACGCCGTTCGTCGCGGCGAGCAGCTCCTCGGAGACGCTGTCGGTGTTCGACAACGGCATGGAGATCAACCAGGTGGACTGGATCCGCGACGGGGTGATCCACGCGTTGGCCTATCCGCGGGCCACCGCCGCCAAATACGACGCCCCCGTCGCGGTCGCCGCCGACAACCTGGTGATGACCGGGGGGACGGCCACTCAAGACGACATGATCGCGACCACCGAGCGTGGCCTGCTGCTGACCACACTGTGGTACATCCGGGTCGTCGACCCCACCACGCTGTTGTTCACCGGCCTGACCCGCGACGGCGTCTACCTGATCGAAGACGGACACGTGACGGCGGCCGTCAACAACTTCCGGTTCAACGAAAGCCCGCTGGACCTGCTGCGACGGGCCACCGAGGCCGGCGTCAGCGAGAAGACCCTGCCGCGCGAAATGGGGGATTGGGCGACCCGCGCCGCGATGCCGTCGCTGCGGATACCCGATTTCCACATGTCCTCGGTGAGCCAGGCCCAATAGGTTGATTGCCGCCGGGCAACGCGCGCTCTAGCGTGTGACGGATGGCGGCTCCCGTTTCGGTTCGAGAAGACCAGCTCACCCGCTTGGTGGCGCTGTTTCCCGGGACGCCCGGCGACGGTCGCCTCGCGGCGCTCATTCGTCGGGTCTGCGCGCAGACGTTGTCACTGCCGCCGTTGCCCGCGCCCGTCGAGGTGGGCGAGCCCGAATCGGACACCGAGGCCGCCGTCGCCGAATTCGCCGAACAATTCAGCGCCGACGTCTCGTCGATCACCCCCGGGCAACGCTCCCGGTTGTGGAAACAACTCGGGGACCGCACCTTTGGGGTGGTCGTGCAGATGTACATCGCCGATTTCGTTCCCCGGGTGCGGGCCGGGTTGGAAGCGCTCGGCGTCGGCACGCAGTACCTGGGCTGGGTGGCCGGACCGATCGTGTGGGATCACACCACCGACCCGTCGGATTCGGTGTTCAACGACTTTTTAATCGCCGTGGCGCGAATGCGTGCGCTGGACCCGATCACCTCCGAACTGGTGCGGCTGCGGGGCGCGGCACAACACAATTGCCGGCTGTGCAACTCGCTCCGCGAGGGCGGGGCGCTCGATGCCGGCGGTTCGGAAACGCTATACGAGGAGATCGAGCGCTTCGAATCGTCGGGTTTGCTCGACGCCCGCGCAAAAGCAGCACTTCGCTATGCCGATGCGTTGATTTGGACGCCTGCGCGCCTCGTCGCCGACGAGGTCGCCGAGGTACGCTCCCGGTTCTCCGAGGCGGAATCCATCGAGCTCACCTTCGACGTCATGCGCAATGCCAGCAATAAGGTTGCCGTGTCACTGGGCGCCGACGCCCCGCGCGTCGAAAGCGGCACCGAGCGGTACCTGATCAACGCCGAGGGCCAGACGGTATTTAGCTGACGGGGGCCGACGCGAGCCCGGCAGCCGCCGGCCGGACGACCCTTAGCTGTTTGAACGGCGGGCCCATCCCGGCGCGAGGGCACGAAATGTTAACCATTCGTACATCGACGCGCAAGCGTGCGTTTTCGCTGTGTGGGGGGGTCATTCGCTAACTTAAGCCCCGTCGCCGACACTGAAATGACCACCGAGACGTGACGGTAGCGAAATGGCAGCGTGGCCCCGGCCGGGTGGCCACGGGACGCACATCATTAGCCGCCGTCCTGATGGATTCCCCGGTTAGTTGTTTGCAGTATTCGTGGCTTGGGTTTGCGTCGGAGCCAACTGTGTTCCCGCGCAGAGGGAGGTTCGAAATGACAAACACCCGTACACGCTCGCGCATGCGGGTGTCGTCGGTCTGGGCCGCCGGCGTCGCGCTGGGGGCCTCGATGCTGGGCGGCGCCGTGCTGTCGGCCCCGCTGGCCTCGGCGACATGCCAATTGAGCCCTGCGGATGATCAATACATCAATCTGCTGGCCCAGAACAGCATGGTGCACAGCGCCGAGTACAGCGATTGTCACGAGGCCGCCGAGGGCCGTTGGTTCGCCACTCAGGTGAAGAGCTCAACCGATCCGTTCGGCAAGGCCAAAGAACTGGTGAACATGGTGACCAACACGACGCCGCTGAAGGCCGACAAGGCCGAGTGGGAGGTCGAGTCGGCGATCTATGTTT
Source organism: Mycobacterium sp. (assembly GCF_025933915.1). Classification (GTDB taxonomy): domain Bacteria; phylum Actinomycetota; class Actinomycetes; order Mycobacteriales; family Mycobacteriaceae; genus Mycobacterium. The sequence continues at coordinate 15,999 of NZ_JAICZA010000068.1, read as the reverse complement.
ACGCGCCGGAAGTGATCCCCAAGATCAAGGACCAGGCCGCGAAACAAAACTGGCCGACCGAGTCCTAAGTACGGCTTGCACCCGGCGCGTGGCCTAGGGCCCCACGCGCAACGAACATCAAACGGCCGCAACGGCTTTGGAAGTCGGTTCGTCGCGCGTCCCAAGGAACTCGCCCATCCTGTGAATGGTGCCGTTTTCTTGAATAGCTTCTCGCACTGTGGTTTCGACCGTCTTTGTTCACCCACTGTTGGTAATCACCGCCGTTTGTCGCGCTCGCCGTCCGTGTAGTCGGTGTGCGACAGGTAGATCAGCAAATTTCAACGCGAAGGAGTCCGAACGATGACAATCAGACGTACCCGCTCGCGCGGGCAGGTGCTGGCGCTGGGTGCTGCCGGCGCCGTATTGGCGACATCGATGCTGGGTGAGGCGCTGCTGTCAGCGCCGCAAGCCTCGGCCGCCTGCAATATGACCCCGAAGGACGACCAGTACATCAACCTGCTGGCGCAGAACAAGATGACCCACACCGCCGAGTTCAACGATTGCAACATGACCGCCGAGGGCCGGTGGTTCGCCGATCAGGTCCGCACCTCGGCCGATCCTCTGGCCACCGGGAAGAACCTGGTGAACATGGTGACCAACACGACGTCGATGAAACACGATCAGGCGGAGTGGGAGGTCGAGTCCGCCGTCTTCGTCTACGCGCCGGAAATGATCCCCGCGATCAAGGGTCAAGTCGCACAGGGACCGTCCCACGCCTGACCGCAAAGCGCCTTTGGTTGCCGATGGGCGCTGCCACGACGCGGCGCCCATCGAGTGACGTCTGACGTGGGCGGCGTGCCGCCCGACGGACACTGACTTCGGTCTTCGGCTACCGTTTCCTACGGATAACCACGTCGGGGGCGGTAGCTCAGTTGGTTAGAGCCGCGGACTCATAATCCGTTGGTCGCGGGTTCGAGCCCCGCCCGCCCCACGTCAGAGGCTGTATGACCTCGGTTGATGCTTGACATTTCGGTTCCGGGTGATGCTTGACAGTGGTTTCGGCTGATCCTTGACACTCCGTAACGGGCTGAAACCCGATTCGCGCTCAGCGTGATCTACGCCGACGCGATCTGTTTGCTGAACCTGACAGACCTCGCCTAGGAACTTCTCGGCGTGCCTGATGTCAACCACTCCAAGCGGGCTCCATGCCCTGGCATGGGTGGAATGGCGCGGCTTCACAGTTGTCACCATCACCCGAGCCGCGAACAGCACCAGGCACACGAGACCTCAGTTCCGGGTCAATCCCAACGGGACCGTACTTCGGAGAGGATTGGTGATGGATGCATCGAGCCCTAGGCGACCGCGGTTGCGTCGTCCTCATTAACTTCCGTGCCAGCCACGAGCAGTGCTGCCATCTGTTCGAATTGGCAGTCGTGGCAGGACACCACATCAATTCCGGCGAAGCGCCGGATTACAGCAGTTGCTTTGGTGATTACTCGTTGGCAAAGACCGCATTTCAGATACGCGGCAGGGTGTTCGACGACATGGGCTGCGACCAGATCGGAGAAATCGAGCATGGACCTATCATTCGCCGCCCCTCTTGTCATCTGCTGAGAGGCAAGCTAGCAATCTCCCAAGGATCTGTTAGGAATCTGCTAAGTGCGGCCACCCTCCGGGCCACGGTCCTCAATCGCGCCGATAGTACTCAAACGGGTCTGCGCACCTTGTGCTCCGACAACTCCGTGCGCTGACGACATCGCGATGTCTCCACCTTCGTGCCATTCGGCCGACACTTAAGGCGAAAGGCGCAATCGCTCGGTTACGCCCCACACCGGTAAGGGAACACACCAGGTGCCAACCAAGGCAGACATGCGAGAACCAATGCAACCGTTGATGTTTGGCTATACACGGGTGAGCACCGACAAACAGGCGTAACGGACTAGAGGCACAACGCGAAACCATCGATTCAGAGGCCAAACGGCGCAGCTGGACCGTAGAGCAGTTCGCAGACGAAGGCGTATCCGGCAAGGCCATCGGTCCGAAGCTTGCGGAAGTGTGGCTGATCAGGCCGGTATTGCGCTCGGCGGGTCCGCCTCGATCGCGGAGTTGGACGCGGCGGTTATCGACCGGGAGCACTGACACCGGAGCAGCGGAGCGTTCTACTTAGCGGCGGCCGCCAGGCCGTGGTCCAGAACCGGCTGGCGTGGGTGGTGACGGCCCGTCTGCCCTGCCAAGCGAATCTCAAAAGCGATAGCACATGCGATATCACTTTTGAGACCGCACCCACTGTGCGGTTGCAGCCATCCGGCGACATTCGAGCCGTGGCAGTCTTGGCAGTGTGACCGAGCTCGTCGAGGACTTCGAGGCTCAGCGGCCGCGGCTGTTCTGGTTGGCCTACCGACTGCTGGGGTCGGCGAGCGAAGCCGAAGACGCGGTGCAGGATGCATACCTGCGACTCCACCGCGCAGACTCAGCGCTCATCGAATCGCTGCCGGCGTGGCTTACCAAGGCCGTCACGAACCTGTGCCTCAACCGGCTCACGTCGGCCCGCGCTCGCCGGGAGGTCTACCCCGGGCCGTGGCTTCCGGAGCCGGTCCTCACCGACGACCGGGCACTCGGCCCGCAGGAAGCCGCCGAGCAACGTGAGTCGGTGTCCATCGCGCTGCTGAGCTTGATGGAGCAACTCACCCCCAACGAGCGGGCGGCGTTCGTGCTCAGAGAGGCGTTCGCCTACAGCCATTTAGAGATCGCCGAGATCCTCGAGATGTCGGAGACCAACGCCCGGCAGCTGTACCGGCGCGCGAGGCAACGCCTTGGTGAACCTCGGCGGCGTTTCCAACCTGATCGGGCGCAGTGGCAGTCACTGGTTGATCAGTTCTTCACCGCCGCCACCGCCGGCGACGTCGTCGGACTCGTCGAGATCTTGACCGCCGATGTGACCTCGACGGCCGACGGCGGCGGCAAGGTGGCGGCCGCCCGGCGCGTGGTCTCGGGCCGCGACCGGATGGCCCAGTACGTGGCGCGGGTGTTCACCAGAAACCTGGCGCAGATACAGCTGCGTCTCGATGCCGCCGAGGTCAACGGCGAGCCGGCGGTGCTGGCATTCGACGGCGACACGCTGGCCGGCGTCTTGTGCTTCGAGATTACGGGCGAGCGGATAGCCGCCCTGCGGATAGTCGCCAATCCCGACAAACTGCGATTTCTTGCCGAGCAGTTGTCACATCCGGCGGGCCTGTCCGGTTCATAGGGTATGACGAACTCAGTACTCGTAACCGGTGGTACGGGAACAGTGGGCCGCGTCGTCGTCGACAGCCTGACGGCGGCGGGGAAGGAGGTCCGTGTTCTCAGCCGCGGGCGGCGCCCCCAGCAGTCCACCGACGTCCGGCATGTCGTGGGGGACGTGCAAACCGGTGAAGGGCTCGACGCGGCGATCGACGGCGTCGACACGATCGTGCACTGCGTCTATCCCAGCGAGCACCTGGTACCGGCGGCCAAACGGGCGGGCGCACCGCATCTGGTGTACGTCTCCATCGTCGGTATCGACCGCGTCCCATTCGCCCTCTACCGCATGATGCTCGCCAACGAACGCATGATCGCCGAGTCGGGCCTGCCATGGACGGTGCTGCGGGCGACCCAATTTCACGATCTGATCGCCTTCCTATTGCGCATGCTCGCGAAGCCGCCGATCATGGCGCTGCCGTCGGGCCTGCGGTTCCAACCGGTCGACGTGCGCGACGTGGGCGCACGGTTAGCCCAATTGGCGCTGGGCGAGCCGATCGGGCGTGCGCCCGATTTCGGCGGCCCGCAGGCGCGCGGGCTCGACGACCTTGCCCGCAGCTACCTGGCGATCGTAGGTAAGCGCCGACCCATCATCCCGATCCGGTTGCCCGGCAAGGTGTTTGGCGGGATACGGGCCGGCGGGCTGCTGGCCCCGGAGCACGCCGCCGGCACGATCACCTTCGAGCAATACCTCGGTGAACAACAGGCCACCGGCCAGCTGCCCTACCGCGGCATCATCCGCACTTACCTGCCGCGCCTACGCAAGGAGTCGCGCTGACTGCCCGGCTGACCGTGCTTCGCGCCGGGGTGTGGTTTCTCACGGTCGTGGAGGTCGTGCTCGGGCTCGTCGCGACACTGGCCCCGCGGGCGTTCTACGACTACGTGCCGTGGGTGGATCTCATCCCGCCGTACTCCGAACACCTCATGCGCGACTACGGCGCCATGAATCTCTCGCTTGCGCTCGTATTCGTTGTCGCCGCAATCACGATGGAGCGCCGCATGGTGCGGATCGCCCTGGGCGCTTACCTGCTCTTCGCCATCCCGCACCTGATCTTTCATCTCACGCACCTGGAGCACTTCACGATGGCGGCCGCGGTCTGGCAAACGATTGTGCTCACGGTCGCGGTGCTGCTGCCGGCTGGTCTGCTGATCCTCACGGCTTGGCGGCCAAGGCGAGCCGCCATATTGCACCGGTAGCTATTCGCGGTGCTCCGGCTCAATCCGGGTCTTCTGCCCGATCATCGATCGCGCCTGATGCAGGTGCTTGGCCGCCCACCGGCGATACATTCGTCGAGCCCAGGAAATCCGTTCCTGCGAGCGCTCGCTACGGCGCACCAGTTCGAGGTCGACATGGTCGAGCTCCTCCGCCCCGATTTCGACCCGGTCGCGACCGTGGATGAACCGCAACACCAGCGCGTCGGGGTCCAGCAGTTCGCGCTCCCACGCCTCGTGGTCATCGACGTCCGCGATGCCCATCGTGTCGGCGGCGTTGCGAAGCACCTCGCCCAGTTCGCCATCGAGCAGTTGACGAAATGCGTCGGCGCCCTGCCGGGGATTGGCGATCATCCACGAGTGGTACGCCTTTGGCACCTTGTACAGCGTGGCGTCGGATGCGTTGGCGAGTTCGCGCGCGTGTGGGAACGGCACGATCATGTCTTTTTCGGCGTGCACCACCATCGTGGGCATCCCCTCGTCGCGCATGGTGTGCAGCATCGGCGTGTAGTCACCGGACTCGATGATGGCCTTGATCGTCCGGACGGCCCCGAGTGGATAACGCAGGTTGGGCACCGCCACCGCGGCCAGCACGCGGAAATATCCGAACTGCTCTTCGGCTGAGAGCTGCGTCGGGTCGCCCAGTGTGTCGCGGACCGCGGTGTAGGCCGCGCCCAACGCTTTGGTCGGGGATTTCACCAGTGTCGGGATGGTCGTGTCGAACCGGGCTCCGGCCGCCGGGTCGAACAGCACGGCAGCCAGTACCCGCTCGGGCGCGCGTGCGGCCAGCTGGATGGTCATTCGCCCGCCCATCGAATGGCCGACGAACAACGCTTGCCCGATGCCGAGCGCGTCCAGCGTGCGCAACACCGAATCGGCGCGATCGGTGAAGCCGCACGCGTCGCTGGGCAGTCGCCCGGTGTCGCCGTGACCGGCGGCATCGACGGCGACGACCAGAAACCCCATACCGGCGATCCGGCTGAGCATCCGTAGATATGCCTTACGACTCAGCAGGAGTCCGTGCATGAATAACAGCGGCACTCCGCGACCGCCGACTGAAAGTCCGATCCGGCGTCCGTCATCGAGTTCGACGACGTGATGGCTCAGGTGGATGCGGCTTGGTGATGTCTGCGTCATGGCCACGGCGGAATTCCCGCCCGGCCAGGCGTTGAAACGGCCTCGAGCAGCAAGCGTCGCGCTTGTGCGGCCGCAACTGGGGGTATCCGCTGGGCAAGATGACGCAAATGTCCAATCGAAGCACGGACGAAATCGACCCTTGCGTGCGTGTTTACGGGTCACGGGTCCACAACCTGCGGGGTGTCGACGTCGTAGCGCCGCGTGACGCGCTGGTCGCGTTCACCGGAATCTCCGGATCCGGCAAATCGTCATTGGCCTTTGGGACCATCTATGCCGAGGCCCAGCGCCGCTATTTCGAATCGGTCGCTCCTTACGCCCGCCGCCTGCTATTGCCCACCGGCGCGCCAAAGGTGGACGACATCACCGGGTTACCGCCTGCCGTCGCACTGCAGCAGCGGCGGGGTTCGGCGACGTCGCGATCGACGGTCGGCACCGTCACCACCCTGTCAAACCTGCTGAGGATGCTGTTCTCCCGTGCCGGCACCTACCCGCGCGGGGCCACGGAACGACTGGACTCCGATGCGTTCTCGCCGAACACCGCGGTGGGGGCGTGCCCCGAATGCCACGGGTTGGGACGAATCCATCGGGTGACCGAAGAAACACTGGTACCGGACCCCTCGCTGACCATCCGCGAAGGCGCGGTTGCCGCATGGCCGGGCGCGTGGCAGGGCCAAAACCTCCGCGACATCCTCATCACGCTGGGCTACGATATCGACAAGCCATGGTGCAAACTCACTAAGCGACAACGCAATTGGATCCTTTTCACCGATGAACAACCGACCGTCGAAATCGATCCGGGCCAGCACCCTGTGCAAGCCGATTATTACTACAACGGCACGTTCTCCAGCGCCGAGCGCCACGTCCGTCACACGTTGGCCAACTCCCATAGCGCGATGATGCGCCGCCGCGTGCTGCAATTCGTCGACAGCGTCGAGTGCCCGGTATGCGACGGTTCCGGCTTGCGACCGGAGGCGCTGAAGGTGACGTTCGCCGGGCGCACCATCGCCGACTACACGGCGATGCCGTTAGCCGACCTCGCTGACACGTTGCGCCCGACGGCTGCTCGGACCGATGCCGCCGCCGCGTACGAGTCAACGAAATCCGGTGAGCTGACGGAAGTGGCGACCATGATCGCCGCCGACCTCGTCGCGCGCCTGCAGGTACTCGTAGATCTCGGCCTCGGCTATCTCACGCTCAGTCGCCGCACTCCGACGGTGTCACCCGGCGAACTACAACGATTGCGGCTGGCCACCCAACTGCGGGCCGGCTTGTTCGGCGTGCTCTATGTGTTAGACGAGCCGTCGGCCGGACTGCATCCCGCCGACGCCGAACCGCTACTCGAGGTGCTCGATCGCCTTCGGCGCGCGGGCAATTCGTTGTTCGTGGTCGAGCACGACATGGACGTGGTACGCCGTGCCGACTGGATCGTCGACGTGGGCCCCGGGGCCGGAGAGCTTGGCGGGGGCGTGCTCTACAGCGGGCCGGTGCCGGGTCTCGCCGACATCGAGGGGTCGATCACTCGTAGGTACCTATTCGAGGGGGCCAGGCCGCCGTCTCGTCAACCGCGCACGCCGTCCGGGCGGCTGCGGTTGCGCGGGATCTGCTTCCACAATTTGCGAGACCTCGACGTGGACCTGCCACTTGGCGTGTACACCGCGGTCACCGGAGTGTCCGGCTCAGGCAAGTCGACGCTCGTCGTCAAGGTCCTCGGCGACGTCGTGCGCCACCATCTCGGCAGCGGACCAGCAGCCGAGCCGGCCGAATCCGATGACGACGAAACCGACAGTGGCATCGTCGATCTCGATCACGACGCGAGCGCCGGCGTGACGGCAGAGGGGGCCGAGCAGATCAACCGGCTGGTATCGGTCGACCAGCGCCCGATCGGACGCACGCCGCGCTCGACGCTGGCAACCTACACCGGCTTGTTCGACGCCGTGCGCCGTGAATTCGCCGCGACCCCGAAGGCTCGTCGCCGCGGTTGGGCCGCGGGCAGGTTTTCGTTCAACGTGGCCGAGGGTCGCTGCCCCACCTGTCAGGGGGAGGGGTTCGTCTCGGTCGAATTGTTGTTCTTGCCAGGCACATACGCCACCTGCCCGGTGTGTCAAGGAGCGCGTTACTCCGACGAGACGCTCGAGGTACGCTATCGCGACCGTACGATCGCCGACGTGCTCGCGATGACCGTCGATGAGGCCTCGGAGTTTCTGGCCGACGTCGCCGGCGCAGCGCGGAGCCTGACCACGCTGCAGGAGGTCGGACTGGGGTATCTCCGTCTCGGACAGCCCGCGACCGAGCTGTCGGGTGGCGAGGCGCAGCGGATCAAGCTCGCCGCCGAACTGCAGAGACCCCGGCGGGGGCACACCCTCTACGTCTTTGACGAGCCGACCACCGGGCTTCACCCCGCCGATGTGGATCTGCTCGACCGTCAACTGCACCGCCTGGTCGACGCGGGCAATACCGTCGCCGTGGCCGAACACGACATGCGGATGGTCGCGGGGGCGGACTGGGTGATCGATCTGGGACCGGGAGCGGGCAGCGACGGAGGGCGCGTAGCCGCGGCGGGCCCACCGCAGAAGGTGGCACGTGCGAAGCACAGCCGCACGGCGCCGTATCTGGCGAGGCGGTTGGCGCGCGCCGAGTGCTTACCGGCTTGAGCGTCATCGCAAATCGAGTCAGACAATCTGGACAACCGCTTGTTCGAAGTACTGGTTGTAGGCAAGATAGACCGGTTTCTTCCCGGTCTGGCCCAGAAACTCCTGGAATGCCCTGAACTCCTGTTCCTCGGCGCCCGGATAGTTATAAAATTCATCGAATACGATTACGGTGCCCGACACGATGTTGTCGACCAGCTGGTTGAAAATCTCTTTCGTCGACGCGTAAATGTCACAATCGACGTGTAGGAAAGCGATGGGAGTGGATTTCAGAACTCGGTTTTTGAACTCCGGAAGGGTTTCGTGGAACATGCCCTTTACCAAAGTTACGTTATGTAGAACCGGTGGCATCCACCCCTTGACATTCGCTCGAAAAGTACCTTGGGGAACGGTGATATCGGTGCGAGCCCATCGTTCAGGAAGGCCGGCGAAGGAATCGAATCCCCAGATACGTTGCCGGGGATTGAGCGCGGCGATGAAGTTGATGGTTCTGCCGGTGCATACGCCCATCTCCAAAAACGCGCCTCGCAACGTAACGTGGTCAGAGCCGAATTTGAGCAATTCCGCATCAGTGTCGAGGGCCTGTGCATCGCCGAAGTGCTCGGTCACCATCGTCCGCGCCGCCGGCGATTCTCGGTAGTCCTTGTCCATCGGGTAGAAATTAAGGATTTGATGCCCATGATGCCATTCATCGCTCACGATCGGCATCTTCACCAATTGGGCCCAATCGAATCCGTTGCTACACGGATAATCGGACGTCATCGACGGCTCCATGCGCTCAACCTCCTCGCCGGAAGACGCAGCATGATTAATCGGCAGCGTAGAGGCTTGGCACGTCATTGACGACGGATTGTGAAATCCCATCGGCGCCGGGGGTGGATCGTCCAGATCCCAGCGCTCGACGGCCGGTCCCACGCTCGCCATCGCCGCGAAACTACCGTCGCCTCCCAAGCCGCCCGATCTGGCCACGGTATTGCGGCGACATCGCTACGTCGACACGAACATTTGATCCACCGCAACGGCCGATAGAGCAGTACTCTTATGAGCCAGCATCTCCGTGAAGGAGCGGGATCGTGGGGTCTCAGAGAGTCGTCGTCAGTCGGCCGGATCGGCTCCCGTTGGCCGCTCGTGCGTCCGCGGTGCCCGCGACGATCCTCGACCTGGGCGGCCGGTATCCGGGCGCCGCGGCGTTGCTCGCCGCGCCGCTGACAGTCGCCGGTATCTGGGGAATGGTCATCCGCCCATCCTTGGCACTGCCGCTGGTACTGCTGGTCGGCGTGGCTTTGGTATTGGTCGATTTCCTCGCGGGTCCATACCGAGTGGCCGAGCAAAAGGCGCGGGCCGCGGCCGGCGCCCCGATGCGGAACCGTCAGTCGCCGGTCAATCAACCCAGGCCGCCGTCCAGGCCGAAGCCGCCGCGCCCCAAGGTGGAAGCTCACGCGGGGGCGGAGGCGGAAGCCGCCGCCGCCCAGGCGCTGGCGGCGGAAGCCGAGGCGGTGGCCGCGGCAGCGCGGGCGCGGGCAGACGCGGCCGCGGCCGAAGCGCTGGCCGCGGAAGCGGAAGCTTTGGCCGCGGAAGCCGAAGCGCTGGCCGCCGAGGCACGGGCGCAGGACGAAGCCGCCGCGGCCGAAGCGCTGGCCGCCGAACCCGAAGCGGTGGCCGCGGAGGCTCAGGCGCAGGCAGAGGTCGCCGCGGCGGAAGCGTTGGCCGCGGAGGCGCGGGCGCGAGAGCGGGCACGCGCGGAAGCCGCGGCCGCCGAAGCGCTGGCCGCCGAGGCGCACAAGCGGGCCGAAGCCGCCGAAGCCCATGCCCTGGCCGCCGAAGCCCGGAAGCAGGCCAAAGCCGCCGAAGCCCATGCCCTGGCCGCCGAAGCCCGGAAACGGGCAATAGCCGCCGAACCCGAAGCTTTGGCTGCCGAGGCGCGGGCGCAGGCCGAAGCCACCGAAACACAAGCCCTCATCGCCGAGGCACGGGAACGGGAACGGGCACGCGCAAAAGCCGCCGAAGCCGAGGCGTTGGCCATCGAGGCGCGGAAGCAGGCGGAAGCCGCCGAGGCGCAAGCGCAGGCCGCGGCAGCGAGGAAGCGGGCAGAAGCCGCCGAAATCGAGGCCGTTGCGGCCGAAGCGCGCAAGCGGGCAAAGGCCGCCGAAGCAGAAGCGCTGGTGGCCGAGTCGCGGGCACGCGCGGAAGCCGCGGAGACCCAGGCCCTGGCCGCCGAGGCGCGGGCGCGGGAGCGGGCGCGCGCCGAAGCCGCCGAAGCCGCGGCCCTGGCCGTCGAGTCGCGGGCGCGCGCGGAAGCCGCCGAAACTCGCGCTCGGGCCGCCGAAGTTTGGGCAGGAGCAGAAGCTGCCGAAGCCCAAGCTCGGGCCGCCGAGGCGCGGGTGAAGGCAATCCGGCTACGGCTCGAGGCTGAAACCAAAAACAAGCGGCGCCCGCAAGGGGACCAGAGATAGTCCGCGGTTCGGCCGTCAACACCACGTCTTCGCAGGCGGTTGTGTAACCGACAAAGTTGCTACCGCCGAATTGTTGCGCGGCGGGGCATCAGCGCAGCGGCGGATTTCTCGGTAAGGATCGGAAAGCGTCGCCTCCCCGAAGGCGCGCTATCGTCTGCAGGTGGCCATACCTATGCCCTTGAGTGCAGGGCTTGCGACATTGCTGGCGATCACCGCGTGCGCGACGGCGCCGCTCGGCACCGCGGATCCGTCACCCCAACAGTCGCCGTTCCCGACCGGAAAGTCCGGCACCACCATCCATGTCACGGAGTACAGCACCGCGACCGCCGACGTCACGCTCAACAACGCGAGTTGGATCTCGTCCGGCTGCTCCGCCGGCGGCGGGGGCTGCAACCTCATCGAGCTCACCATCGTCGGCAAATCCGACACCCCGTTCAGCTATAGCGAGACCTCCGTGACCGCCGCCTCGACCCCGTGGAGGCAGGACCCGTACCGGGATATACAGGGCGGCTCGCCCCTGGTCGACTACCAGAAGGTCAACAAGACGCCGCCCCTGGGCTCGGGCAGCGTCACCAACGGCCAAACCGCCCACGGATTCATCGGCTACGACGGCGACGTGAAGCAGGGCGACGTTTATGTCGAGTTCAGCGACCCCAAGGCCGTGGCGGCGCCCACGCCATTAGCGGGCTGGAAAGTCCACACCTAGCCTCGCGCTCGGCCGTGCCGGAAGCGCCGCTCTCGATTGCGTTCGGCAGCAGCACATTCCGATGCTTGGCGTCGCCGCGCGAACCGCACAACTCCGCGACGAGCGCACTGAAGTGAATTGCGGCGCCATCTCGGGTGGAATAGGCGTGGACGGGAACCAGCGGAGGTAGCGTCATAGCTGGTCGGAAGGCATAAGGGCGGTGCGATGCAGCTGAACTGGTTGAGCGTTGCCGATCTGATCGCCCAGGCCGGCGGCGATCCCTGGGCGGTCAATCGGAGTTTGCAGGCGGGTAACCCGTTTCAGATTTCTCAACTGGCGGAGGCCTTTCACGCCGCGGGCCGATGCTCCACCGCGGCCCAAGAGGACTTCGAGCAGGCCCGCAAGCGCTTCGACACGGCCTGGAATCACCAAAATGGCGATCACCCGATCAACGGCTCCGCGGAAGTGCAGCGGCTGACGAAATCGCTTCGCCTGCAGACCGAACAGTTGCCCAAGATCGCTGCCGATTTGGAGAACATCGCCGCCATGCTGGCCGCCGCGCAAAAAGAGGGCGCCGCGGAGATCGCCACGCTGGAACGGCAGCTGCAGCTACTCGACAAACTGATCGGCGCGGCGACGAAAGATCTGCAGGACCCCACTCTCGAAGCGAAAAGCCGTGAGGCGCTTCAGATTTTGATCAAGGACGCGAAAGCCGACGCCGCCGACGACACGCGGGACGCTCTGAAAAACATGAACTTGATTCGCGACACCTACACGAGCTCGCTACGTCAAGCGCAGGCAAACGGGAACCTCACCCCGCAGGATGCCGCTGCGGTGGCCGAGTTCAGGCCTGCCGGCTTCGGGGACGGGCAGGACTCTCCTCTTAGTGACCCCAGGATCACCGGTCCTGCCGGCCCGCCCCGACACGAGCAGAACACCTACGACTTGCAAGACCAGTTTCAGGACGGGCAGGGCCCCACCTTCGGCGGCGATCCGCGAGATGGCTTGCCCCGCAGCCCGGCATCTGAGCTAGCCCAAGGTCCGCCGGGCACCCGTCCACTGCCGACGGGTACCGCACTGGGGCTCGACGGCCATCGATATGCGTTTTTCAGCCACCCGGATGGCACCGTGACTCCGGGGTTCAACGAATTCGCCACCAACGGGTCGGTATGGGATTACACCGATCCCACCCATCCCGTCAAAGTCGGTGAGCTGCCGGGGATTTACCAGGCCAGCGGCGCCTACGATCCCGCTACCCATCAGATGGTGATCATCGGCAACACCAGCAACCGGGTAGGCGACACCACCCGGGGTTTGTGGGTGTCGGGACCGATCGACCCGGCCAGACCCAACAGCTGGGTCAACAACTTGCAGCGAGTCGGCACCGTCAGCCTCCCCGGTGACCGTGAAAGCCAAGTGGTCGCGCTGAAAGGCGGCGGATTCATGCTTGTCGGCGCGACCAACAGCGGTCCGGTGCAGGGCATCACCGCCGCCACACCCCAAGGTCTGATGGGGGCGACCCCCCAAACGCTGATCGCCCCGAACCAGCTTCCGACCGTCTACGGTCCCACCGTCATGGGCACGTCGCTTGATCCGGCGACCGGGCTTGAGACCATTCAGCTCCGAGTAAGCACATGGCCGCCCGGGCCGATTTATGATCCCAACACGTGGACGACAACCTTTGGCGTCCAACACTAGGAAGGTGGCATCGCGTGCTGAGCAGGGTGGCCGTCGCAGTGATAACCGGATCCGTTGCGGTTCTGGGGCTTGGTTGTTCGCATGCCACTCCCGGCGTCGCGAAGGCCACGCCGCCGAAGTTCCCCGATCTGAACGCATTTCAATCGGTCGATGCCGCGCCCTATACCTCCGCCGCCCGCGCCGGTGGCGCAACTTATTTCGCGACACCCGACGGACTCCAGTGCATCCTGCCCAACCCACCCAAGCCGGGGGATCACGTCAGCGCCAGCTGTGACGGGCCACTACCGGGCCTGCCGGACAACGCTCCGGTCGGAAGCGACGGCTGCTCCGTGGTGGGATCGCCGTCATCGCTGCCGACGGACCTCAACCCGTACGGCTTTCAGAAGGGCACGGGGTGCCCGGTCATCACGTCGCCGCTGCTCAACGTCGGCCAGAAAATCACCAAAGGGGACATCACGTGCGTCGTGGGTACTGACCGGCTGACCGCCTGCATCGATCCAATCCTGAACCGTGGCTTCGTACTTCAATCCGCCGGCTCGTGGACCTTTTAGCCCGCCACCGTCCCCGCAATCGACGCGGATGTGTTGGCAGCAATATCCACGTAAGATTGTCTGCGTGAGTCGCGTACATGGTTGGACACTGGCGGCGGTGATTAGTGCCGCTACCGTTGTCTTCGCGCCCGCCGCGGGCGCCGACCCGGGGTCCCCCTCGTACAACCAAGGCAAACAGGCCGTCGACGATCAGGTCCTCAACCGCCACGTGCAGCTGACGCCCGAGACCGATCTGTATCAGTACTGCGACCGTCTACGCGCGAACGTTCTCAAAACCGGGTCAATGGCCAGAGTGGACTCTCCGCCGGACTTCATCGCTGGTTGTCAAGACGAGGGCAACGCGCTCATCGCGTCGCACTAAAACTCCGCGTTAGCGCCGTCGCGCTGGGTGCGGCTGTATCTCACGGCGCCCCAGTGACCCGCTCACAGGCCGATGTAGACGGCCTTGGTGTTGAAGTAGGCCTCGATGCCCTTGCGGCCACGCTCGCCGCCCCAACCCGACTGCTTGTGTCCGCTGATCGGCATCGAGGGGTCCGCCGCCAGCGACGAGTTCACCCAAACCTGGCCTGCCCGAAGCTCATTGGCGACGCGGTGGGCGCGCGACAGGTTCTCGGTCCAGATGGATCCGGCGAGACCATACTGGGTGTCGTTCGCGAGCGCGAGCACTTCGTCCTCGTCGTCGAACGGAACGACACAGCCGACCGGCCCGAAGATCTCCTCCTTGATCAGCCGCATGTCGGGCGTGGCGTTGGTGACGATCGTCGCCTCGTAGAAGTAGCCCTTGCGATCCATCGGCTTGCCGCCCGTGATCACCTGCGCGCCGCCGGCCACGCCGTCGTTGACGATGCCTTCGACCCGCTTGCGCTGCTTGTCGCTGATGAGCGGCCCGAGCACCGAGTCGGGATCTTCGCTGCCGCCCATCGGCAGCATCTGGGCGAATTCGGCCAGGCGCTGCACTACCTGGTCGTAGATGCCGCGCTGGACGTAGATGCGTGACGTGCACGAACAGTTCTGCCCCGATCCCGCGAGCAGGCCCATGCCGGCCCCCAGGATCGCCTTGTCGAGGTTGGCGTCGTCGAACATGATCAGCGGCGACTTGCCGCCGAGCTCGAGCGTCAGCCGCTTGAGGTTGCCCGCGGCCGCCTTGACGATCAGCCGTCCGACCTCCGTCGAGCCGGTGAACGAGATCTTGTCGACGTCGGGATGCGCGGTCAGCGCGGCCCCCGTGGTCTCGCCGTAGCCGGTGATGACGTTCAGGACGCCGTCGGGCAGGCCCGCCTCACGGAAGATCTCCTCGAGCTTCAGGGCGGTCAGCGGCGTCTCCTCGGCGGGCTTGAGCACGGCGCTGCACCCCGCCGCGAGCGCGGGCGCGACCTTGAGCATCGCGACGAAAAACGGCCCGTTCCACGGGATGATGAGGCCGACGACGCCGACCGGCTCGAGCTGGGTGAATGTGTGGTAGGTCTCCCAGGTGCCGAGCAGGCCGTCGGACACCAGATTGGCCGACTCGCCGTGGATCTTGCCGACCCAGCCGGCGTAGTACTTCAGCATGTCGACCGACACCGGGATGATGTGCCGCGCGGCCGTCAAGTTCATGCCGTTGTCTTGGCCCTCGAGCGCGGCGAGCTCGTCGGTGCGTTCCTCGATGATGCGCGCGGCGCGGAACAACACGTTCGCGCGGTGCGACGCGGGCGCCTTGCGCCACACGCCCGACTCGAAGGTCTCGCGCGCGCGGGCCACCGCGGCGTCAACGGTCGCCTGGTCGGAATCGGGAACCTCCGTGATCTGCTCCTCGGTGGAGGGGTTGAAGACGGGAATGGCGGTACTCAATTTCGTGGCCCTTCGTTAGCGGATCCTGTCGTCGCGCGACAGAGGTTACGCGCGTAACCATTGGGTGTCTAGTACGCGAGGAGTCATGACGGGCGCAGGACGCCGCTGGATTCTGCCGGTCGCCCGACGTGCCCAAAAGGTCGGATCGCGGGGTCGAACCCCGCGCGCCCACGGCGAATCGGCGGCTAAATTACCTCCATGCGGGTTGTTCGCCTGGTCGCTGCCGTCCTGACGATCCTCACGGCAGGGTTGCCGCTGGCCAGCCCGGCCGGCGCGCAGCCGCCCTCCAGGCTCACCGACCACATCACGGACACCACCGGGGTGCTTACCGATTCGGGTCGCGCAGTGGTCAGCTCGGCGATCGACCGGCTGTACAACGATCGGCGCATTCAACTGTGGGTCGTCTACGTCGACAACTTCTCTCGGTACAAGCCGGACAACTGGGCCGATAAAACCCGCGGCGCGAGCGGAATGGGCGACCGCGATGCGCTGCTGGCGGTGGCCACCAACACCAAGCTGTACACATT
>NZ_JAICZA010000261.1 GCF_025933915.1 Mycobacterium sp. | reverse complement strand
GCAGGTCGCCAACCCGCCGGCGGATCTCACCGACGTCTACGCCGAGGAGCCGGAAGTGGCTCCGCCGGAGTGGAATCTGGACTTCGCGACGGCGCTGACCCGCCTACTGACCGCCACGTGCATCGGCCTCATCTCGGGATCGGAATGAACAGGAAGGGAGGCCGGGGGGCTGTGGCTTGGCGGACTGGAACCGGTGAAAACGGTCCCAAGGCGTCCGAGCGCCCGGGGACGCGGGAAGGACTTGAAGCGCCCATGACGACGACTGAGCCAAGGACCGAGCCGCTGCAGACGCAGGGCTCCGCCGGCGGGGAGGGCAAAAAGGTCGCTCCGCAGCGCGCTGGGAAAAAGGGGCTTTTGGGGCGTTTCTGGCTGGTGCTCACGATCGCAGCTGTCGTCGCGCTGTCGGGTTTTGTCGTATACCGATTACACGGGGTCTTCGGCGTTCACCGCGGTTCGTTCGGTGGTGGCACCTCGGGCGAGGTCCTCGACGAGTTCAACGCCAAGACGATCACGCTCGAGGTCTGGGGCCCACCGGGCAGCACGGCAACCATCAACTACCTCGACGAAAACTCCCATCCGCAGCAGGCGCTCAACGTGCCCTTGCCCTGGAGCAAAGTATTGAGTTCAACGAAGCCCGGCATCCCGGCAAACCTGGTGGCGCAAGGCGACGGCAGTTGGATCGCCTGCCAGTTCGTGGTGAACAAGCACGACGGGAGCGGTGACGTGATCAAGACCCCGAACCGCTCAGATTCCAACCAAACCGTGAACGCCTTCGTCTATTGCCTGGACAAGTCCGCATGAGCGAGCCGCGCGAGGCTCCGCTGCGGGTCGATCAGCCGCTGATCCCGCCGTTCCTGCCGCGGATGATCCACAGGTTGGCCCTGCCGATCGTCCTGGTGTGGTTGGGCATCGTGTTCGTCACCAACACCGTGGCCCCGCAGCTGGAGGTCGTCGCCAAAACCCACTCGGTGTCGATGAGTCCGACTGACGCGGCATCCTTTCAGTCGATGATGCGGGTCGGATCGACGTTCAATGAGTTCAACTCCGACAACTCGGCCATGATCTTGCTGGAGGGCGACAAGCCGCTCGGGGCCGAAGCGCACCGCTACTACGACGAGATCGTCAGGCGCGTCGAGCAAGACAAGACACACGTTCAGCACGTTCAGGATTTCTGGAGTGATCCGCTGACGGCGGCGGGTTCCCAGAGCCACGATCAAAAGGCCGCGTACGTCCAGGTTTACCTCGCCGGCAACATGGGCGGCGGGCTGGCGAACGAGTCTGCCGCGGCCGTCCGCAAGATCGTGGACTCGGTGCCCGCGCCGCCGGGAATCAAGGCATACGTCACCGGCGCGGGTCCGCTGTTCGCCGATCAGTCCCACGCGGGTGAGAAGGGCGTAGCGAAGGTCACGCTCGTCACGTTCTTGGTGATCATCCTGATGCTGCTGTTCGTGTACCGGTCGGTGGTCACCGTTGCGATCATGCTGGCCATGGTGTTCATCGAGCTGGCGGCGGCCCGCGGTGTGGTCGCGACGCTCGGTAACTACGGCGTCATGGGGCTGTCGACCTTCGCCAACAACATGCTGGTGCTGATGGCGATCGCCGCTGGGACGGATTACGCGATCTTCGTGGTCGGCCGCTATCACGAGGCCCGTGGTCTGGGCGAGACCCGCGAACAAGCGTTCTACACCATGTTCCACAGCACCGCGCATGTCGTGCTGGGATCGGGCCTGACCATCGCCGGCGCGATGTACTGCCTGAGCTTCTGCCGACTGCCGTACTTCCAGTCGCTGGGGGTGCCTTGTGCGGTCGGCATGCTGGTCGCGGTGCTCGCGGCTTTGACGCTGGCCCCGGCGATACTGACGGTGGCTTCGTTCTTCAAGCTCATGGATCCGAAGCGCATCCTGCAGACCCGGGGCTGGCGTCGCATGGGCACCGCTGTCGTCCGCTGGCCCGCACCGGTTCTCGCGGTGACCATCGCGGTCGCGTTGGTTGGTCTGCTCGCCCTGCCCGGTTACAAGACGGACTACGACAACCGCCACTTCCTGCCGGCGGACACCCCGGCCAATGTCGGTTATGCCGCCGCGGACCGGCACTTCGACCAGGCTCGGCTCAATCCTGAGCTGTTGATGATCGAGACCGATCACGACTTGCGTAACTCGGCCGATTTTCTGGTCCTGGACAAGGTCGCCAAGGCGGTCTTCCACATCCCCGGTATCGGCCGGGTGCAGACCATCACCCGGCCGTTGGGCACGCCGCTGGACCACAGCACGCTCGGTTTTCAGATGGGCGCACAGGCCGCAGGGCGGATCCAGACCCAGCACTATCAGGAAGAGCAGGCGGCAAACCTACTCAAGCAGGCGGACGAGCTGCACAAGACGATGGCAACGCTGCATGAGCAGATGCAGGTGACCCAGGATCTGAGCAACACCACGCACGAAACCACCAGGCTCACCAAGGAAACCGTGCAGATCACCGAGAGGTTGCGCGACGACATCGCCAACTTCGACGACTTCCTCCGGCCGATCCGTAGCTACTTCTACTGGGAGAAGCACTGTTACGACATTCCGGCCTGCTGGGCAATCCGGTCGGTCTTCAACGCGCTCGACGGCATCGACCAGGTGGCTGAGAACATCGTGAACCTGAGCGCGAACCTCGACAAGCTGGATCGGATCCAGCCCAAGCTGGTGGCGCTGATACCGCCGCAGATCGAGAGCCAGCAGCACAACCTCGACACCATCATGTCGAACTATGCGATCACACAGGGTCTTAACGAACAGGCGAAAGCGCAGTCCGACAACGCCACCGCGCAGGGCGATGCCTTCGACAAAGCGAAGAACGACGACACGTTCTACCTTCCGCCGGAGGCGTTCAAGAGCCCGGATTTCGCGCGAGGTCTCAAACAGTTCATATCGCCGAACGGGCACGCCGTCCGGCTGATCATCTCCCATGAAGGCGACCCGGCGACGCCTGAAGGCATCAAACACATCGAACCGATCAAGCAGGCCGTGCACGAGGCGATCAAGGGCACCCCCTGGGAGGGCGCCAAGGTCTACCTCGGCGGCACCGCCGCGACGTACAAGGACATGCACGACGGCTCCAACATCGACCTGATGATCGCCGGAATCGCCGCGGCCACTTTGATTTTCGTCATCATGCTGGTGATCACCCGAAGCGTCGTGGCGGCCGTCGTGATCGTCGGTACGGTGTTGCTGTCGCTGGGCGCCTCATTCGGACTCTCCGTGCTCTTATGGCAGTACATCCTGGGTATGAAGTTGCACTGGATGGTGCTGGCGATGGCGGTCATCCTGCTGCTGGCGGTCGGCTCGGACTACAACCTGCTGCTGATATCGCGGTTCAAAGAGGAAATCCACGCCGGGCTCAAAACCGGGACGATCCGCGCGATGGCCGGTTCGGGCTCGGTGGTTACCTCCGCCGGTCTGGTGTTCGCCGCCACCATGGCCACGTTCATGTTCAGCCCGTTGCTGGTGATGGCCCAGGTGGGTACGACGATCGCGCTGGGTCTGCTGTTCGACACCTTGATCGTGCGGTCGTTCATGACACCGTCGCTGGCCACCTTGTTCGGGCGCTGGTTCTGGTGGCCGCAGCATGTGCGTCCACGGCCGGCCAGCCAGATGCTGCGGCCGTACGGATCCCGCGCGGCGGTGCGCGCCTACATGCTGCCCAAGGAGCCCGAGGCGAACACGGACCGGTTCGCGCCGACCGCGTCACCGCACTACTGACGGAGCTGGGTCACCCTTACCCGTTTCGGTCCCCGCCGAGTGACCTCGCGCAAATCACGTAATGTGCGTTATACAAACAAATCACGCGACGTGCGTTACGCTCAGCCGGTGGCGCAACTCACCTTCCAGCGCGCCCGCACCGAGGAAAAGAAGCGCCAACGTGCGGAGGCCCTCGTGGAAGCCGCGCGCTCGCTGGCAATGGAAACGGGCGTCGCGTCGGTCACCCTGACCGCGGTCGCCAGCCGCGCCG
>NZ_JAICZA010000275.1 GCF_025933915.1 Mycobacterium sp. | reverse complement strand
CGGCGCGGCTGGCGACCGCGGTCAGGGTGACCGACGCGACGCCCGTTTCCATTGCCAGCGAGCGCGCGGCTTCCACGAGGGCCTCCGCACGTTGGCGCTTCTTTTCCTCGGTGCGGGCGCGCTGGAAGGTGAGTTGCGCCATTGGCTGAGCGTAACGCACGTCGCGTGATTTGTGCGAGGCCACTCGGCGCGGGGGCCGTCAGGGGTAAAGGTGGAACCATGCTTACCGCCCGGCGCCCACCGAGTCCTTGGAAGTAGCGCGTGCAGACCATCGCCCTGCTCGGGTTTCTCGGCGGCCTGATCACCGGCATCTCGCCGTGCATTTTGCCGGTGCTTCCGGTGCTTCTGCTGTCCGGCATGGACAGCACCCGAGCCGGCACCCGGGGTCTGAGGTCCGTGGCGCGCCCGTATCTGGTGATCGCCGGGCTGGTGTGCAGCTTCAGCCTGGCCACGCTGCTCGGCTCCGCGCTGCTGACGGCGCTGCACCTGCCGCAGGACGCGATCCGGTGGACCGCCCTGGTGGTGTTGACCCTCATCGGCCTGGGGCTGATCTTCCCGCCACTGCAACACCTGATCGAGCGACCGTTCGCCCATTTCCCGCAGCCCCAAATCGGCCCTGACACAGATGGTTTCGGCCTGGGCCTGACGTTGGGCGCGTTGTACGTGCCGTGCGCGGGTCCGGTGCTGGCCGCCATCGTGGTCGCCGGCGGGACCTCGTCGATCGGCCCCGGTGCGCTCGTGCTGACGGCGACGTTCGCCCTCGGAAATGCCTTGCCGCTGCTGGCCTTCGCGCTGGCGGGGCGTCGCGTCGCCGAGCGAGTCGCCGCGTTCCGCCGCCGGCAGCGCGCGATCCGGATCGCCGGCGGGATCGCGATGATCGTGCTCGCCGTGGCGCTGGTGTTCAACCTGCCGGCGATGCTGCAGCGCGCCGTCCCCGACTACACGACGGCGATGCAGAACACGCTGGGAGCCAACCAAATCGGGCGCAGCCTGAACCCCAGCCCCGGTACCACGCAGCCGGCCCGGGGCAGCGTGCTGACGCTGAGCCGGGGCGGCGTCACCGTCGACGGCGCCCTGAGCGACTGCTCCAGCGGTTCCGCCGAGCTGCAACAGTGCGGACCGGCTCCCGCCCTCACCGGCATCACCGGGTGGCTCAACACCCCGGACGGCAAGCCATTCGAGGACGCCTCGGTGCGCGGCAAGGTGGTCCTGATCGATTTCTGGGCCTACTCGTGCATCAACTGCCAGCGCGCGATCCCGCACGTAATCGATTGGTACAACAGGTATCGCGACAGCGAATTCGTCGTCATCGGGGTGCACACCCCGGAGTACGCGTTCGAGCGGGTCCCCGACAATGTGGCCAGCGGCGCCGCCGAGCTACACGTCCCCTACCCCATCGCCCTGGACAACGACTACGCGACGTGGAACAACTACCAGAATCTGTACTGGCCGGCCGAGTACCTGATCGACGCGAATGGCCAAGTGCGCCACACCAAATTCGGCGAAGGCGACTACGACGGCACCGAGAAACTTATTCGCGAGCTCCTCGTCGATGCGCATCCCGGCGCCCCGCTGCCCGCGCCGGCGCAGTCGCCCGACACCACCCCGCAGACCAGGCTCACGCCCGAGACCTACCTGGGCGTCGGCAAGTCCGGAAACTACGGCGGCGGTGGGGATTACCGGGAGGGCAGCACCACCCTGAGCTATCCGACGATCCTGGCCGCGGACAAGTTCGCCCTGAGCGGCCGCTGGGCCCTGGACGACCAGGGCGCCACCGCCGAGGGCGACGACTCCGCCGTCCGGCTGAACTACACCGCGAAGAATGTCTACGCCGTCGTCGGTGGCACCGGCACCATCACCGTGACCCGGGATGGGAAGACAACCACGACGCCGATCGGCGGGGCGCCCACCCTGCACCAGATCGTCGGCAACGACCCTGGGGATTCCGCGCACCGGGACCAACTGGACATGCACGTCAGCAAGGGCCTGCAGGTCTTCTCGTTCACGTTCGGCTAGCCGGGCGCCTCACGGCTTCTTCCACAGAGCGCCCAGCATCGCGACGAGCACGCCCAGTCCCACCAGGACGGCACCGGCCAGCAACGTGACGTTGAGCCATTGGTGCAGAACGGCTTCGGCGTGTCCGACCATCGACTCGGCGATGCGGCGGATGTCGCCGGTGGTGTGGTTGAGCGACCTGTCGATGTAGCGGCCGGCGATCTCGAGGCCCGCCCAGCCCGCGGCGCCGACGAGCAGTGCGGACACACCCAGGCTGCTCAGCGCCTTGCCGCGGCGGCGCGCGGCGGCCAGCGTGAGCAGCGCGCAGACGCCGCACAGCGCCGCCGCCCCCACGCTCACCCAGGGTCCCCAGGTGGACAGCCGGCTCAGCCACCCCTGGCTCACCGAGTGCGGCACCGAAACGGTCAGCGGGACAGTGAGTTTCGCAGGGACCGTCACGTTGTAGCGGCTGAGCAGCGGTTGAATCGAGTCGTCCCTGAGCATCGGAGCCACGTCGACCGCCCATTGATCGCCGTTCTCCCCGATTACCGGCTCATCGAACAACCAGCCGTGTGCGGCGCGGTTCGCCTGGGCGAACAGCGGCGGAAACGCCGGTCCGGCGGCGAAAGCGCTGGCCGCATCGTGCACTTCGGAACTGTCCACCGGATAGCGGCCCCCGCCACGCGCGGTGACCAGAGCCATTGCCCGAGTGGTGAGTTCGGCCGCCATGGCGGATTGCAGCGCCGGGTCGCCCGCCGCGCCACGCGCCATCGCGGCGTAGCCGTCGGCGTCAACAACATGCAGCTGCGTCCACGCCGCGGGTACCGCGACCGCCAGCGCAAGCGTGGTGGTGAACCACAACAGCACGCTCGCCGCGAATCGCACGACTGCGAATCTACGCAATCCCCCGCACGTACGCGGCCTGCCCGAGGTGCTGGGCGCAGTCGTCGATGATGCTCACCAGGCGCGCGCTCGCCGTCACCGGCGGGTCCCAGTTGGTGTCCACGACGCGGGCCAACTCCTCGGCGGTGACCCCGGCGATGTAGTCGCACGTGAGCTCGTGCACGGCGTGGTAGTAGCCGGACAGCAGGTCCGCGGGCGCCTTCACCTTGGCCACGTCGTCGGGCGAATGCCCGTAGCCGGTGTCGTTGCGCGGCAGGTCCAGTCCGAACCGGTCCACCCAGCCGTCGCGCGACCACACCTGCTCGACGCCGGCCACGTCGGCCAGCTGGATGTCCTGCACCCGCGCGCTGTGCCAGATCAGCCAGGCGATGCTGTTGGCGTTCGG
>NZ_JAICZA010000238.1 GCF_025933915.1 Mycobacterium sp. | reverse complement strand
CGCACCACGTCTGCCAAAACACCGAGTGGCGCCGCCAAGCCCGGCTGGCCGGGGTTCGTCAGTACGCCCTTGCACGCGTATCGCCGGCATTTCGACATCGCGGTCTTTGCGGCCTACGAGCTGATGCAGATGGTGTGCCCCGACATGATCGAGGCGGGCGGTGGCTCGATCATCAACATCACCTCGGTCGCGTCGCGGCTGCCCGGCGACGGCCCGTACGCCGACCGCAGCGGCGGGGTGCTGCCCGGATACGGGGGGTCCAAGGCCGCGCTCGAGCATCTGACCCAATGCGCGGCCTACGATCTCACCGACCACAACATCGCCGTCAACGCGCTCTCGCCGTCCAAGCCGATCCTCACACCCGGGCTCTCCTACTATGCCCGCAACTTCGACGACACCGCCTCGGCGGACGAATTTGCCCGGGCCGCAGTGGAATTGGCCCTCGTCGATCCCGCCAAGGTCACGGGCCGCACCGTCGGCCACCTACAGGTGTTGGACGGCAGTTTCCGGCCGTTCGTCCTCGACTAGGCCGGCGAGGTCGCCGTCACGCCGTTGATGATCACGGCCTGCACGCGGTGCCATTGCTGGGAACGAAATCCCGCTCGCAGCAGCAGGTGATCGGCGCGGCGCTTGGTGCGGGCCTTGCCCCGGCGGCTGGTCGCCAACGTCGGCAGCAGCCACGGTGAGAATTGGTCGACGAGCACGATGCGACCGCCGGGCCGCAGCACGCGAGCGCACTCGATGAGCCCCGCTTGCTGGTCGGACCAGTGATCGAATGATGTTGTGCTGACGATCAGGTCAAACGTGTGGTCAGGGTAGCCGAGGGATTCCGCTGCCCCCTGCGTGAAGCTCAGCCGAGCGTCGCGCGCGACAGACCGCGCGACCTCGACCATCTGAGGCGCGGCGTCAATGCCGGCAAGCTGTTGGGCATTCGGGTAGCGATCGGCCAGCACGTGCAGCAAATAACCGGTCCCGCAACCCACATCGAGCACAGCGTTCGGCGACGGGACCGTGCGGACCGCCAAGTCGGCGGTGCGGTCGGAAATCGTGTGATGCAGCCGGCCACGCCAGCCACCGTCGTAACCGGTCGCGCGGTCGTTGAACGCGCCGACGTCGCGATAAGGCGGCACCCGCTGAGTGTGTCACGGTCAGCCCCCGGGCGTGCCGAGAAATTTGTGGATGAATTGTCGACTGTGGATAAGCCCGGCGCCGGTCCTGGCCCTAGTGCCGCCTGACGTGCAAGTATGAGCAAAGCCAGTGCCGCAACGGCGGCAGGCAACCGGTTGAGTGGTGTGCCAATGCCTGGTATGGACAAGCCGACAGGGCGAGTCGTTGCCCTGATCGTTCTCCTACTCGTGGTCGCGGCCGCCCTGCGCGGGTATATCCCTGCTCCGCACCATGCGGTGCGCAGCGAGTCGGGTGGCCGGGCGGCGCTGGTGTTCGTGGTGGCGATTCTTGCCGCGACGCTCGCGTTGGTCGCGATCGCGGTCGTCGCGCGGTTGCGGGACCCGCGTGCGCCCGCGCCATCCGCCGGCGCCCTCTCCGACATGCTGGGCACCGGTAGGGGCAGACCGAGTTGGCGCGTGTTGTTGATCGGACTGGCGGTGATCGTGGCCTGGCTGCTGATCGTGACGCTGATGGCCCGGCTCCTGGTGCCCCACGGCCCGGCGCCCGCACCGTCACCATCCGAGACGGGCGCCCCTCCGTCGTCGCGCGGGGCCACGCCGCCGCACCAGCAGCAGCACCGTCCGCGCGACGGCTCGCAGGACATGCTGGGGGTCTTGCTCGCCGGCACGGTCGCGATGTTGTTGATGGTCGTCGCCGGAACGGTCGCCACGGCGAGGCGGCGGTGGCGCCCGGCGGCGCCCGGCATCGCCGACGAGCCGGTCGGATCCCCGGCACCGGGGGCGCCGTCGCGGTCATTGGTCCGGGCGGCCGAACGCGGACTGGCCGAGATGACCGACCCACGCCACGAACCGCGCGAGGCGATCATCGCCTGCTACGCGGCGATGGAACGCGAACTCGCGCACGTTCCCGGCGCCGTCCCCCAGGACTTCGACACCCCGTCCGAGGTGTTGGCGCGCGCGGTCGAACACCATGCACTGCAGGCCGATAACGCCGTCCACTTGGTGAACCTGTTCACGGAGGCGCGGTTCAGCCCCCACGTGATGAACGAGGATCACCGCGACGTGGCGGTGCGCGTGCTTCGGCTGGTCCTCGACGAGCTGGGATCGCGGAGTGTCGCATGAAAAAGACCACGGCCCTGGGTGTTTGCCTCATCGTCGGCATAGAACTGCTGGCGCTGGCGCAGCATGACCGGCGACTGGTGTTGGCGGCCTCCGGTATTGGGCTGGCCCTGGTGCTGCTCGGCCTGCGACGTGCCCTGGGGCGAGGGCTCGAGCCCCACGCGCAGCCCGACCCCGACCATCTCGGTGACTCGTTGCGTCGCTGGCTTTCCACCACCGAGACGACGATCCGGTGGTCGGAGGCCACCCGCGCCGACTGGGACCGGCATCTGCGTCCGATGCTGGCCCGGCGCTACGAAATCGCCACGGGCCAAAGACAAGCCAAAGACCCCGTGGCATTCCACGCAACGGGTCGGATGCTCTTCGGTGTTGAACTGTGGGATTGGGTCAATCCCAACAACGTCGTCCGCAGCGGTGACGGCCAACCGGGGCCGGGCCGAGCGGCGCTGGAAGAGATTCTGCGAAAGTTGGAGCAGGTATGACAGGGGGCGCGATCCACACATGACGCTGCCGACGGCAACCACGACCGCACACTGCGAGGCGATTCTCGACGAAATAGAACGCGCGGTGGTGGGAAAACGCTCCGCGCTCAGACTGATCCTCACCGCGGTGCTCGCGCGCGGCCACATCCTCATCGAAGATCTGCCGGGCCTCGGCAAGACGCTGATCGCCAGATCCTTTGCGGCCGCGCTGGGGCTGAAATTCACCAGGGTGCAGTTCACGCCCGATCTGCTACCGGCGGACCTGCTCGGGTCGACGATCTACGACATGCAATCGGGCCGCTTCGCATTCCGGCCCGGGCCCATCTTCACCAACCTGTTGCTTGCCGACGAGATCAATCGCACGCCGCCGAAAACCCAGGCGGCGCTGCTGGAGGCGATGGCCGAACGCCAGGTCAGCATCGATGGCGAAACACACCAACTGGCAAGGCCTTTCATCGTGCTGGCCACCGACAACCCGATCGAGTACGAGGGCACGTACCCGCTGCCCGAGGCGCAGCTCGATCGGTTCGCGATCCGGCTGGAACTGCGGTATCTCACCGAACAGGACGAGACCTCGATGCTGCGCCGCCGCCTCGAGCGCGGTTCGGCCGAGCCGACGGTCAATCAGGTCGTGGACGCGCACGACCTGCTGGCGATGCGGGAATCGGTCGAGCAGGTGACCGTGCACGAAGACGTCCTGCATTACGTGGTGTCGCTGGCCAATGCGACGCGGCACCATCCGCAGGTCGCGGTTGGCGCCAGCCCGCGTGCCGAACTCGATCTGGTGCAGCTCGCCCGCGCGCGGGCGCTGCTGCTCGGCCGCGATTACGTGATCCCCGAGGACGTCAAGGCGCTCGCCACCGCGGCGGTCGCGCACCGTATCACCCTGCGCCCGGAGATGTGGGTACGAAAGATTCAGGGCGCCGATGTCATCGGAGAGCTGTTGCACCGGCTGCCGGTACCGCGAACCGGCGCGGGTCCCGCAGAGACCGGATGAGGCCGGCGTGCCGCAAAGCCGTGAGGTCGAGTTCCGCTGGCGTGCGTCGGGATTGACGCGGGCGGTCGCCACCTGCGCGGGGTTTGCCATTGCCGCTGCCGTGGTCGGCGCCCGGTGGCAGCTGATCGCGTTCGCGGCGCCCCTGCTCGGCGTGCTGTGCTCGATCAGCTGGCAGCGGCCGGTGCCGACGATTCGCGTGCACGGTGAGCCCGCCGCGCAGCGATGCTTCGAAAACGAACAGGCGCACCTGCGCGTGTGGATCACCGGGGAAGGAGAGGGGTTGTCGGCCGTGCAGGTCACGGTCCCCGACGTCGAAGGGATGGATCTCGAGGTTCCCGATTCTGATGCGGGCCAAGAGAAAACGGTGACCGCGACCGCGCAACGCTGGGGCCGGTACTGGATCGCGGCCCGCGTCGACGTGATCGCGCGCGGGGGGCTGCTCGCGGGCACGGCCCTCGTCGACGCCGCCGAGGTCATCGTGTTCCCGTTGACGCCGCCGCAGGTAACGCCCATCCCGCAGACCGAGTTGCTCGATCGACTGGGGTCCCATCTGACCCGGCACATCGGCCCCGGTGTGGAATACGCCGACATTCGCCCCTATGTGCCCGGAGACCAACTGCGCGCGGTGAATTGGCCGGTGAGCGCGCGTCGCGGTGAGCTACACGTCACACAGCGGTTGACCGACCGCGCCGCCGACGTCGTCGTGCTGATCGACGGGTACCGCCAGCCGGCGGGTCCGGCGACCGCGGCCACCGAACGAGTCGTTCGGGGCGCGGCGCAAGTGGTGCAAACCGCGTTGCGGCACGGTGATCGGGCCGGAATCGTCGCTCTCGGGGGCAACCATCCGCGCTGGCTTGGCGCCGACATCGGGCAGCGCCAGTTCTATCGGGTGCTCGACACCGTGCTCGGCGCCGGCGACGGATTCGAACGCACCACGGGCACGCTGGCGCCACGCGCGGCGGTCCCGGCCGGGGCGATCGTCATCGCGTTCTCCACGTTGCTCGACACCGAATTCGCCCTCGCGCTCATCGATCTGCGAAAGCGGGGTCATGTCGTGCTGGCCGTCGACATTCTCGACAGTTCGCCGTTCGAAGACGAGCAGGATCCCTTGGTCGACCGGATGTGGGCGCTACAGCGCTCCGCGATGTATCGCGACATGGCCACGATCGGCGTTGACATCGTGTCGTGGCGAGGCGACGGCGGTCTGGAGCAATCGATGGGGGTGCTGCCCGATCGCCGCCGCCGGGTGCGGGGGAGGCTTCGTGGATAAGGGTGGCACGGGCGCGCTGGCGCGGGTCGGGGCACCCGCGTTCGCGATCGCGTTCGGTCTGCTCATGGTGGGGTCGGCCGCCCACGGCTCGCGCGGAGTCGCAGCCGCGGCGTGGGTGGCGGCGCTGCTCGCGGTGGGGGCCGGTACGGTAGGCCGCCCCGCCGCAACGGGTGCCGCGCGGTTGGCGCTCGCGACGCTCGTGCGGTCCGACCCGCCGCTCGT
>NZ_JAICZA010000232.1 GCF_025933915.1 Mycobacterium sp. | reverse complement strand
GCCACGCTGGCGGCCGGTTCTCTGGTCGCGTTCGCGCTGTCGCGGACGTTTGGGCTCTTCGGTTTTTCGGAGCGGGGCTGGGATCCGTCGCCGTACGCGGCGATCACCGTGGGCGTTGAAGTGCTCGCGGAGGCGTTGTGGGCGGGCTCTCTCGCGGTTAGGCGGGATCGGGCACCTCGCTAGCCGGCCCGTCGCCGACGAGGTCGACAGCGCGCTCAATCTCCGCGGGGGTGGGCGTGGATGGAAGCCGATGGCCCGTTGACGGCGGGGAGTTTGTGCCACCGCGCGCAGGCGCCCGGGGCGTTTTCAGTGTTTTTGAACGAGATTGGGAGCTAGATGGAATCGGGAACTTCGGGCCGGGCCGCGTCGGCGCTGGAGGCGACGGGGGCGGACCACTTGCGTCGGAGCCGACGTTTCAGGGACATCGAGGGCTTTTCGATGAGGAACCAGCTCGCGGCGGCCAGTGGCAGCGTGGCCACCACCGAGACGAGAAAGAACAGGGGTGGATACAGACGCGCCGCGAGACCGCAGACGGCCAGCAACTGCTGGGTCGGGAATGCGTAGATGTACATGCCGTAGGACAGATCTGTGCGCAGTCTCAACCGATCGCTCTTCAGCAGGGCACCGGACACGATAACGGCGTAGGCAAGTGGAAGGGCGCCAACCACGCGGTAGTCGGGCAGGAAGCCGGCGGCGACCACGATGGCGATGCAGACCGCGACGAGCGACCATCGGGCGGGGATCACGTCTCGCCATTGGTACATGACGGCGCCGGCCGAAAACATGATGGCCGAGCGCACCGCAAGCTGCGGGATGGTCCACACCCCCGGGAACGTCAGGGGCGGCACCACCAACGCCAACAGCGCTGCCAGAACCAAGATGGCGGGGGAAATCCACCGGCGATTGGCCAGTCCCGCGACGCCGATGCCGGCGACGGCGAGGTAACACAAAAGTTCCCAGATCAGTGACCATAGGGAGCCGTTCCAGGAGTCTCCGCCCGGTACACCGCGCGGGGTGCCACCGACGTCGTGCTGCAAATAGGCCACCGCGCTGTTCTTAAGGACGTACTCGAGCGGTGCGGTTGACCCCAGCAGCTTGGCGGCCGAACCACCCTGGATCGCCACGCTGAGCGGGGCGAAGACGAACGCTGTCACGATCAGGCAGATGTAGAAGCCAGGCAGGATGCGAAGTGCGCGGGCGGAGAGGTAGTCACGCAGGCGCGGGTCGGTGAGCCAACTCCGGGCGATGAGGAATCCCGAGATTGCGAAAAACCCGTCCACACCCACCGAGAAGAAAAGCTGCAGAATCGACTTCGGCGGCACGTGGCCCGTGATGGGCCAGGAGTGGAACAGCATCACCTCGGCCGCCAGGGCCAACCGGAACAGGTTCAGCGCATTTTTGCGCGGATCGAATACCAGTCCTAGCTTCATCCGCCTCCGCCCGTCGTCTTCCACCCAGCGCCGTCGGCGCCATCGTATCGGCCGTGACTAGGCTGTGCCCCGGAATTCCGGGGGAAGCGCGGAACTTCGAACCTCCGTGGGCAGGACGATGGCCGT
The DNA here is from genome assembly GCF_025933915.1 of Mycobacterium sp. Lineage (GTDB taxonomy): Bacteria > Actinomycetota > Actinomycetes > Mycobacteriales > Mycobacteriaceae > Mycobacterium. The sequence continues at coordinate 3,997 of NZ_JAICZA010000232.1, read as the reverse complement.
TTGCGCTGTTTGCTTTCGGGGGGCCTGGGCCTTTCGCTTGAGACGATGTTTGAGAGACCTTGCGGGATTTTCGACCAAAAACCAGCTTGCTGCGGCCAGCGGAAGGGTCGCTATCGTCGCAACGACGAAGAACGCGAACGGATTTAGCCACATGAGCCCACCGATGACCAGCAGCTGCTGGATCGGGAATGCGTAAATGTAGAGACCGTAGGACAGATCCGTGCGCAATCTCAGGCGTTTGTGGTGGATCAGGGCACCCGACACGATGATGGCATATGCCAGCGGAACGGCGGCCACCATACGGTAGTCGGGCAGCAGGCTGGCTGCCGCAACGATAGCCAGGCTCACCGCCACGAGGGACCATCGAGCTGGAACCTTGTCTCGCCACTGGTAAAGGAGCGCGCCGGACGTAAACATAATTGCGGTTCGACAGGCCAAAAAGAGGAGGGGGACGAGCGCATTGCCTTGCTGGTGAGTCAATTCCTCGGGAGAGGTAAGGGGCGGCAATAGCGACGCCCCGATCAGTGCTACCACCAATATCGCGGGAGAAACCCAGCGGCGGCTGGCGAGTCCGACCACGCCGATACCGGCAACAATCAGGTAGCACATCACTTCCCAGATGAGGGACCACAACGACCCGTTCCAGACACCCGCAACCGGGACCCCGTGCGGTGTCCCGTTGATATCAAACTTCACCAGCGCCACCGCGCTGTTTTCCAAAACGAACTCTAATGGCGCGCCGGACGCTAAGAGCTTGCTGACCGAGCCACCTTGCATCGCCACCCCGATCGGGGCGAAGACAAACGCGGTAACGATCAAGCAGGCGTAGAAGCCGGGAAGAATGCGAAGTGCTCGGGCCGCAAAATACCCACGGACTCGCGGATTACTCAGCCAACTGGCGGTGATGAGGAATCCCGAGATCGCGAAAAACCCGTCAACGCCCACACAAAGAAGAAGTTGGTAAACCGGCTTGACCGACAGGACACGGCCTGTGACCCCCCAGGAGTGAATGAAGATTACCTCGGCCGCCAGCAGCAGGCGCCACGCGTTAAGCGCGTTGCTCCGGGGATCGAATGTGCACCCCAAATTCATACGGTCCCCGTTCTTCGGCCGCGCTCCCCACCGGCGCCATCGTATCGGCCCCCGACGGCAAAGTTATGGAATTAGCGTTTCCAGAATCAATCCGCCGTTGCTCCGCCGCGGGGGGTGTCGACGCACAAACGCTCGACCGCGATGAGCGGACGCTGGTGCCGTTGGAAGCGGATCACGGCCTGCGTATGCGAGCACGGCTATTTGCTATGCATACGTTCAATAAACTTCGTCGTCTCCTCCCAGGTGGGAAGCAGACCCGCGGCGCGCACTTCGTCGAAGCCGGGGGCCGCGGCGTCGCGCTCGGACAGCGTAGGCGGGGCGCCGTCCACCAGTGGCCAGTCGATTCCCAGCGCCGGATCAGTCGCACAAATGGTGTGTTCGCGCTGCGGGTCGTATTCCGCCGAGCACAGATACATCACCGTCGAATTGTCTTGTAACGCCAGGAATCCATGCCCCAGGCCTTCGGACACGTAAATCGTCCTGTGCTCGGAGTCGTCGAGCAACACCGAGTCCCACTGCCCGAATGTCGGTGACCCCACCCGGATGTCGACGACGACGTCGAATACCGCACCGCGCACACAGGTCACGTACTTGGCCTGGCTCGGCGGTACCTGGGCGAAGTGCAGTCCGCGCAGCACACCGGCCGATGACACCGAGCAATTGGCTTGCCGGACGTCCAACCGGTGCCCGGCGAAGGAGTTGAAGCCCGTGTCGGTGAGCCATTCGAAGAAATGGCCGCGCGAATCGCCGTGGACGGTGGGGGTGATCTCCCAGGCGCCGGGAACTTTCAGTTCGCGGGCTTTCATGTCACTGCCCACGTTCTTCGTAACGGGCTTCCGAGGCGTCTTTCAACGGGCGCCACCACGATTCGTTCGCGCGATACCAGTCAATGGTCTCACGCAGTCCCTCCTCGAAGTCGGTATGTTTTGGCGCCCAACACAACTCGTCGTACAGTGTCGACGGGTCGATGGCGTAGCGCAGGTCATGGCCGGCACGATCGGTGACGTGGTCGAAGTCGTCGGGCTCGCGGCCCATCATCTGCAGCAGCGTCCGCAGCACGGTCAGGTTATCGCGCTCACCTTCCGAGCTGATCAAATACGTGCGACCGATCTCACCCTTGTCCAGGATGCGCCGGACCGCGTTGTTGTGGTCGTCGACGTGGATCCAGTCGCGGACGTTGGCGCCGTTGCCGTACAGCTTGGGCCGCCGCCCGGTGAGCACGTTGGTGATCTGCCGCGGGATGAACTTCTCGACGTGCTGATATGGCCCGTAGTTGTTGGAGCAGTTCGAGATCGTCGCGCGCACCCCATACGAGCGCACCCAGGCCCGCACCAGCATGTCGGCGGCGGCCTTGGTCGCCGAATAGGGACTGGACGGGTTGTACGGCGTCGCCTCGGTGAACCGCGCGGCGTCGTCGAGCTCCAGGTCGCCGTAGACCTCGTCGGTCGAGATGTGGTGCAGCCGCACGCCGTAACGTCGCACCGCTTCGAGGATCGTGAAGGTGCCGACAACGTTGGTGTGCAAAAACGGCTCGGGGCCCGCCAGCGCGTTGTCGACGTGGCTCTCCGCGGCGAAATGCACCACGGCGTCGGAGTCGGCGACCAGCCGCGATACCAGCTCGCCGTCGGTGATGTCGCCGACCACCAGGTCGATGGCGTCCTCGACGCCGGCCAGCGACTCGCGCCGACCCGCATAGGTCAGGGCATCGAGCACCGTCACGGAGTCCTCGGGGTGTTCGCGAACGGTGCTGTGCACGAAATTGGCACCGATGAAACCAGCGCCGCCGGTGACCAGTAACCGCATGCCCCAAACCCTAACCGAGCCGATCGGTCAGTTTGCGGCAGTTAGCGCCAGGGGCCCGGCCAATTCGGTTAGCGCAGGTAGCAGCGTTTCTTCGGGATGGCCGCCCAGCACCTGGATCGCCACGTGGTCGGCTCCGGCGTCCAGATGTTCACGCAGCCGCCCCGCGACGGCTTCCGGGGTGCCGTGGGCGACCACCGCGTCGATCAGCCGGTCGCTGCCGGGCTTGCGCACGTCGGCCTCGGTGAAACCCAGCCGCAGCCAATTGTTCACGTAGTTGCTCAGGCCCAGGTAATGCTCGACGGTCTGGCGGCCGACCTCGCGGGCCTGCTCGGCGTCAGTGCTGAGCACCACTTTGTGCTCGGGCGCCAAATACACCGCCCCGCCAAGTAATTCGCGCGCCTTGGCCGTGTGTTCCGGGGTGGTCAGATAGGGATGTGCCCCCGCGCTGCGCCGCGCGGCGAGCCGCAACACCCGCGGCCCGAGCGCCGCGACCACCCGGCGGCTCGTCGGTACCAGGGCGGCGTCGAGTTGGTCGAGGTAGGAGACCAGGGCGTCGTACGGGGTGGTGTACTCCTGGGTGTGTTCGGGGTGACCGACGCCGATGCCCAGCAGAAACCTTCCCGGGTGACCGGTTTCGATGCGCCTGAAGGACTCGGCGACGGCCGGGGCGGGCGCCGACCAGATGTTGACGATTCCGGTGGCCAGTTGCAGCGACGTCGTTCCCGCCAGGGCCGGGTCGACCCAGGACAGGTCGGCAGCCGGCGAGCCGCCGATCCAGGCGGCGCCGTAGCCCAGCGATTCGATCCGTGCGGCCAACTCGGGGGAGATGGATCGGGTGGGCAGCCATACGCCGAACGTGCCGAGCTCGGGCTTGAGTGAAACTCCCTCGGTCATCCAACTCCCCTACGTCATGTCAGGACTGCTTCAACCCCAGTGGACCCGCCAGTTCGGCCAGTGCAGAGACCAGGTTTTCATCCTTCGTCAGGACCTGCACGGGGACGTGATCGGCGCCGGCGTCGAGGTGTTCGGAGAGCCGCGCCGCGATCTGGTCCACGGTGCCATAGGCCACCACCGCGTCGACCAGACGGTCGCTGCCCGGCCG
>NZ_JAICZA010000049.1 GCF_025933915.1 Mycobacterium sp. | reverse complement strand
CGGCGAGTTGGGTCAGCACAACGGCCTGCCGGCCGCCCTCATCGTGACCACCACGCTGCGCGAGCTCGAGGCCGCCGCCGGGCGCGGCCTCACCGGCGGGGGCACCATCTTGCCGATGAGCGACGTGATCCGTTTGGGCCGCCACGCCCACCACTACCTGGCGATCTTCGACAAAGGCAAAGCCCTGGCGCTCTACCACACCAAACGCCTCGCCTCGCCGGGTCAGCGGATTGTGTTGTACGCCAAGGACCGCGGCTGCACCGCACCGGGCTGCGACGTCAAGGGCTACTACTGCGAAGTCCACCACGTCACCGACTACGCCGCCTGCCACACCACCGACATCAACGACCTCACCTTCGCCTGCGGCACCCACCACCGCATGCTCGCACCCCGCGGCTGGAGCACCCGCAAAACCGCCCGCGGCGATACCGAATGGATCCCACCCCCACACCTCGACCGCGCACAACCCCGCACCAACACCTACCACCACCCCGAAAAACTTCTTCGCGACGGAGACGACGACGAAGACCACAGCCCGGGGGCGGCGTGACCTACGCGCGCGCGGCGCGCTAAAGAAGCCGCGCCTGCTCGGGCTTCGGTTCGGCCGGCTCGAGTAGCTGCGGGCCGTTGTTGCGCACGTTGTTGACCAGGGTCGACACCTCGCGCATGCGGATGGCACGCACGTCGGGCGTGCGGGCCAGCAGTTTTTCGTCGATCGGGGCGTCGGGGTCGAGCCAGCGGTCCCAGTCGCGCTCGGGCATCACCAAGGGCATCCGATCGTGGACCTGCGCGAGCTCCCCGGGAGCGTCGGTCGTGATGATCGTGCAACTCAGCAGCGGCGCGGCGTCCTTCGCGGGCTTCCACACCGACCACAGGCCCGCCATGAACAGTGGCTCCCCGTCCTCCCGATACATGAAGAACGGTGTCTTGCGGGACTTCTTGCCAGCGGCGTCTGAGTTGACCCGCCATTCGTAGTAGCCGTCCATCGGGATCAGGCAACGCTTGGACTTGGCGCTGGTCCGGAAGGCGGGCGAGGTGGTGACCTTGTCGGCGCGGGCGTTGATCAGCATCGGGCCCTTGGTGTCGGGCGAGCCGTCGGAACCTGCCTTGGCCCACGGCGGCACCAGACCCCAGCGCATCAGCCGCACCCGCCGCGTCGGCTCGTCTTCGGGCTCGGCATGGCGGCTGACCACGGACGCGATGGTGGAGGTCGGTGCCACGTTGTAGTTGGGCGCCGTCGAAACAGCATCGGAGCCGGCGTCGGCGCCGGTGGCCTCGTCGATCGCCTTGATCTTCTGGGCCAGCAGAGCCGGGTCGGTCGTGACCGCGAACCGTCCGCACATAACTTCCATGGTGGCAGAGCCACAGGACTTCCAATGGCGGCAGAGCCACGGAACTCCTATTGGTGGCAGCAGCCGGTATCAGGCGATGATGGACCGGTGAGTACGTGGACGGCCCCCTTCGCACCGCAACCGGTGCATGCGACCGTAACCGTTCCGGGTTCGAAATCGCAGACCAACCGGGCCTTGGTGCTGGCGGCGCTGGCGGCCGCCCAGGGCCAGGGCGCCCCGACCATCGCCGGGGCGCTGCGCAGCCGGGACACCGATCTGATGATCGGTGCGCTGCGCACCCTGGGCCTGCGCGTCGACGGCGACGCGACGGAGTTGACGGTCAGCGGCCGCGTGTCGCCGGAATCGATGGCGCAGGTCGATTGCGGCCTGGCCGGCACGGTGCTGCGGTTCGTCCCGCCGCTGGCGGCACTCGCCGAATCGATCGTGGAGTTCGACGGCGACGAGCAGGCCAGGGCGCGGCCGATCGTGCCGCTGCTGGACGCGCTGCGCGGGCTGGGCGTGCGGATCGACGGCTCGGGTCTGCCGTTTCGGGTCCTGGGCACCGGTGCGATTCCCGGGGGCGCCGTCGAGATCGACGCGTCGGCCTCGTCGCAGTTCGTCTCCGGATTGCTGGTGTGCGCGGCGTCGTTCGACGAGGGCCTGACCGTGCAACACACCGGTTCGGCGCTGCCGTCCGCGCCGCACATCGCGATGACGGTGGTGATGCTGCGCCAGGCCGGCGTCGACGTCGACGACTCCGTCCCCAACCGTTGGACCGTGCGGCCCGGGCCGGTCGCGGCCCGGCACTGGGTGGTCGAGCCGGACCTCACGAATGCCGTGCCGTTCCTGGCGGCGGCCGTGGTCACCGGCGGCGCGGTGCGCATCACCGGCTGGCCGGCGGACAGCGTGCAGCCCGCCGATCACATCCTGGCCGTGTTGGAAAAGCTGAATGCCGTTGTCGTCAAACATGATTCGTTCCTGGAGACGCGTGGCTCCGGGGACTACGGCGGTTTTGACGTCGACCTGCGCGCGGTCGGCGAGCTGACACCGTCGGTGGCCGCCCTGGCGGCGCTGGCCACTCCGGGATCGGTGTCCCGGCTCACCGGCATCGCCCACTTGCGCGGACACGAGACCGATCGGCTCGCCGCGCTGAGCGCCGAGATCAACCGCCTGGGCGGCGATTGCACCGAAACGCCCGACGGCCTGGTGATCACCGCGAAGCCGCTGCGGCCCGGGGTCTGGCGCGCGTACGCCGACCACCGGATGGCGATGGCGGGCGCGATCGTGGGGCTAAAGGTGGCCGGCGTCGAGGTGGACGACATCGGCGCCACCACCAAGACGCTGCCGGACTTTCCCGGGCTGTGGGCCCACATGCTGACCACCCGGGAAGAGCACGGCATGTGAAGCCCGGCGACTACGACGAGTCCGACGTCAAAATCCGCTCCGGCCGGGGTTCGCGGCCGCGGACCAAGACCCGTCCAGAGCACGCCGACGCCCAGGGCGCGATGGTGGTCAGTGTGGACCGCGGCCGCTGGGGGTGCGTGCTGGGCGGCGACGTCGACCGTCGGGTCACCGCCATGCGGGCCCGGGAACTGGGCCGCACACCGATCGTGGTCGGCGACGACGTCGACGTGGTCGGCGACCTGTCCGGCCGGCCGGACGCCCTGGCGCGCATCGTGCGTCGCGGCGAGCGCCGAACGGTGTTGCGGCGCACCGCCGATGACACCGATTCCACCGAGCGGGTGGTGGTCGCCAACGCCGACCAGCTGCTGATCGTGGTGGCGCTGGCCGACCCGCCGCCCCGCACCGGGCTGGTGGACCGGACGCTGATCGCCGCCTACGCCGGCGGACTCACGCCGATCCTGTGCCTGACCAAGACCGACCTCGCCCCGCCGGAGCCGTTCGCGGAGCAGTTCGTCGACCTGGACCTGACGGTGGTCGTCGCGGGCGTCGACGATCCCCTGCTCGCGGTGGCGGACCTGCTCGCCGGCAAGATCACCGTGCTGCTGGGGCACTCCGGCGTGGGCAAGTCAACGCTGGTGAACCGGCTGGTGCCCGACGCGGACCGGGCCGTCGGCGAGGTCACCGACATCGGCCGGGGGCGGCACACCTCCACCCAATCGGTAGCGCTGCCCCTGGCGACCACCGGCTGGGTGATCGACACGCCGGGCATCCGATCCTTCGGGCTGGCCCACATCCGGCCCGACGACGTCATGATGGCGTTCTCGGACCTGGCCGAGGCCATCGAGGACTGCCCGCGCGGCTGTGGGCACCTGGGCCCGCCGGCCGACCCCGAATGCGCGCTGGACACGCTGTCCGGGCCCGCCGTCCGCCGCGTCGCGGCGGCGCGCCGGCTGCTGGCCGCGCTCAACCAGACTTCTTAGCCAGTCGCATCCCGAGCTCGTCCGGTGGCACCAAATGCCCTTCGGTGCAACGTATCTCAACGCTCGCCTCGGCGCCGCAACCCAGGTGGATCAGCCGCAGCCGGTTGCGCCCGGGCAGATGATGCCGGCCCCACTCGAACATCGCCCACACCACCGGCATGAAATCGGTGCCGGCCTGGGTGAGCACGTACTCGTCGCGGCTGCGCTGACCGGGCTCCCGATAGGGCCGGCGCCGTAGCAGCCCCAGCTCGACCAGTTCGGCCAGCCGCGCCGAGGTGGCGGCCTTGGTGATGCCCACCCGGCGGGCGAAGTCGTCGAATCGAGTGGTGCCGTAGTACGCCTCGCGCATGATCAGCATCGCGGATTTGGTGCCGACGACCGCCATCGTCTTCTCGATCGCGCACTCGCCCACCGCCGACCAGGCGTCGCGGTCGGCCAGCGGCCCCTGCAGCAGTGTCATCTACATCACCTCCCAGCTGGGTTGCTTTAAGCATACCGAGGTGTTTATCTGAGTATAGTTAAATATACTCAGACGACTCGAGGAGGAGCCATGAACCAGGGTCGCGACGCCGTCATCGTCGGAGCAGTGCGCAGCCCCATCGGCAAGGGCAAAGTCAGTGGCGCGCTGCACGATGTGTTGCCCGCCGACCTGCTGGCGCACAGCCTGCGCGAACTGGTGGCGCGCACCGGCGTGGATCCGGCGCAGGTCGACGATGTCATCGCCGGCGCCGTCACCCAGGTCGGCGACCAGGCGGTCAACATCGCACGCAACGCCCTACTGGGCGCGGGATTCCCGGAGACGGTGCCCGGCGTCACCATCGACCGCCAGTGCGGCAGCAGCCAGCAGGCCATCAGCTTCGCGGCGCAGGGTGTGATCGCCGGCGCCTACGACCTCGTCATCGCCGCCGGCGTGGAATCGATGAGCCGCGTCCCGATGGGCACCCAGGTGTCACCGGGCAGCAACCCGTTCGGCGAGGGCATGGACGCGCGCTACCCCGACGGCCTGGTGCCCCAAGGCATCAGCGCCGAACTGATCGCCGCGAAGTGGGGCTTCTCGCGCACCGAACTCGACGAGTTCTCCGCCGGCAGCCACGAGAAGGCCGCCCGCGCCACCAAGGAAGGGCTGTTCGACAACGAGCTCGTCCCGATCGCCGGTCTTGCCACCGACGAGATCATCCGCCCCGGCACGACGGTGCAGACGCTGGCCGGACTGCAGCCGGCGTTCTACAGCGACGCGGCCAAAGCCCGCTTCCCGCAAATCAATTGGGAGATCACACCGGGCAACTCGTCGCCCCTGTCCGACGGCAGTGCCGCGGTCTTGATCACCAGCAGCGAGGTGGCGGCAAAGCTGGGCCTGCGCCCGCTGGCCCGGATCCACACCACCACCGTGGTGGGCTCCGACCCGTTGTACATGCTGACCGGCGTCATCCCGGCCACCGAGAAGGTGCTGTCGAAGGCGGGTCTGACCCTGGCCGACATCGACCTGTTCGAGGTGAACGAGGCGTTCGCGCCCGTCGTGCTGGCCTGGGCCAAGGACACCGGCGCGGATCTCGCCAAGACCAACGTCAACGGCGGCGCGATCGCGATCGGTCACCCGTTGGGCGCCAGCGGCGCTCGCATCATGACGACGCTCCTCAACGCCTTGGAGCAGCGCGGCGGCCGGTATGGGCTGCAGACGATGTGCGAGGGCGGCGGCATGGCCAACGCCACCATCATCGAACGGCTGGGCTAGGAGACGGGGCGATGACCGTGATCCGCGCTGCCGCAGTGCAACTCAGCCCGGTGCTGTATAGCCGTGAGGGGACCGTCGAGCGTGTGGTCAGCAAGATCGAGCAGCTGGCGCACCATGGCGTTCAGTTCGCGACGTTCCCGGAGACGGTGGTGCCTTACTACCCCTACTTCTCGTTCGTCGAGCGCCCGTTCGAGATGCGGCCCGAGCACCTCAGGCTGCTGGATCAGGCCGTGACGATACCGTCGCCGGCGGTCGACGCGATCGCCGAGGCGGCACGAGCGGCCGGCATGGTGGTGTCGATCGGTGTCAACGAGCGCGACGGTGGTTCGTTGTACAACGCGCAGCTGTTGTTCGACGCCGACGGCACCCTGCTGCAGCGCCGCCGCAAGATCATGCCGACCTACCACGAACGGATGGTCTGGGGCCAGGGTGACGGCAGCGGGCTGCGCGCGGTCGACAGCGCGGTGGGGCGCATCGGGCAGTTGGCGTGCTACGAGCACTTCAACGCGCTGGAACGGTACGCCTTGATCGCCGACGGCGAGCAGATCCACTCGAGCATGTTTCCCGGATCGTTCGGAGGCGACTTATTCGCGCGACAGATGGAGATCAGCGTGCGCAATCACGCGCTCGAGGGGGGCGTCTTCGTCGTCAATGCGACCGCGTGGCTCGACGCCGATCAGCAGGCGCAGATCATGGCCGACACGGGCTGTCCGATCGGTCCGATCTCGGGCGGCCAATTCACCGCGATCATCACGCCCCAGGGCGAGTACCTGGGTGAGCCGCTGCGCTCCGGCGAGGGTGAGGTCATCGCCGATCTCGACTTGTCGTTGATCGACACCCGCAAGGTCCTCATGGACGCCGGCGGCCACTACAGCCGGCCCGAAATGCTGAGCCTGCTGATCGATCGCACCCCTAGCGCGCAGGTGCACGACAACAGCGAACTCGAGGAGGTCGAGCATGTCAGCGTCTGAAACCCGCTTCGACGGTGTGCGAGTGCGCTACGACAGCGCCAAGAGCTACGGCGAGCTGGTCGCCGCGCTGCTGGCCGACATCGGCGCCGCCCCGGTGCCCATCAATGACATCGCGACATCCACCGGCGACTGGCAAGCTTATGAGGAGCACGTCGAATCCCACGTCGGCCCAAGCGGATTCATGCTGTTTGGGATTGTCGACCACAGTGCCTGGATCACCAAAGCCGGCATCGACCGCAAGGTGTTGCGCGTGATCCTCGGCAACCCGCTGATCGCCATCACCATGCTGCGCCACGACGTGACCGCGGGCCTGTTCGCCCCGGTCGAGCTGCTGATCACCGACAGCGGCACGGGCAGCAGCGTGACCTACGTCAAGCCGTCATCGCTCATGGTCATCGAGACCAATCCCGAGTTACTCAGCGCCGCAAAACAACTCGACGCCAAGCTGGCGTCGCTGGCCGAAAAGGTGACCGGCGGCTTCTGACAACGCTGGAACTGGCGGTCGGCGCCGCGGCGGTTCTGGCTGGTTAAACAAGCAGCACCACTCGCGTGGGCCGGGCGCAACGTCCATGCTCGGGTCGCATTTCTCCTGGACCCGTCCGGTCGAAGACGAGGTGGCCTGACCGTTGGCCGGCTGGCACCCAACGTGCACTCAGTGCGAAAATCAGCGAAATATTCGCAGCGAGTACACGTTCGGCGCAAAGGCAAAGGGCGCTTAGGCGGCCAGGTCGCCGGCGCGGCGTGTCGCGGCAGCCCGCTTCCCGCGCCGCCAACCCCGCACGGCGGCAATCCCGGACTTGAGCCCGCGACGGCGGCCGGTGACCGGATCGGTACCCAGGAAACCCGGCTCGAGTTCGGCGAACATCCGCTCGCTGCGCGTCTCCGGCGCGTTGTCGGCGTCGTCGCGCAAGTACTTGTTCGGCAGCGAGAGCTTGGCCAGCGTGCGCCACGTCTTGGCGTACTGGAGCAGGAAAGAGCCTGTGGTGTAAGGCAAGTCGTACTTGTCGCAGATTTCGCGCACCCGCACCGAGATCTCGTGCAGCCGGTTGCTCGGCAGGTCCGGATAGAGGTGGTGCTCGATCTGGTGGCACAGGTTGCCGCTCATGAACCGCAGCAGCCATCCGCCTTCGAAGTTGGCGCTGCCCAGCATCTGACGCAGATACCACTGCCCCTTGGTTTCGCCGATCATGTCGGACTTGGTGAATTTCTCTGCGCCGTCGGGGAAATGGCCGCAGAAGATGACGGCGTTGGCCCACACGTTGCGGATCACGTTGGCAACCGCGTTGGCCTTCAGCGTGGACGTGTAGGTCGCGCCGGGCGACAGCGCGGTCAGCGCCGGGAACGCGACATAGTCCTTGAGCACCTGACGGCCGGCCTTGGCCAAGAACTCCTCCGTCCGCTGCCGTGCTTCGTCGTTATCCATCCGTTTCTTGACGATTTTGCCGAGCTCGACGTGCTGCAGGCCGACGCCCCACTCGAAGAGGAGTGCCAGCAGAGTGTTGTAAACCAGGTTCAGGCTGTTGAAGCGCTTCCAGCGCTGGTCGCGGGTGACGCGCAGCAGGCCGTAGCCGACGTCGTCGTCCATCCCGAGAATGTTGGTGTACTTGTGGTGCACGAAATTGTGGGTGTATCGCCAGTGCTTGGACGACCCGCTCATGTCCCACTCCCATGTCGAGGAGTGAATCTCGGGGTCGTTCATCCAGTCCCACTGGCCGTGCATGACGTTGTGGCCGATCTCCATGTTCTCGACGATCTTGGCCACGCCCAGGGTCACCGTCCCCGCCCACCAGGCCGAGCGCCGCGAACTGGCGGCCAGCAGCAGCCGGCCCGTCACCTCCAGTGCGCGCTGGGCCGCGATGGTGCGGCGGATGTAGCGGGAGTCCCGCTCGCCGCGCGAGTCTTCGACGTCCTGGCGGATAGCATCCAGCTCAACGGCCAGGCTTTCGATATCGGCGTCCGTCAGATGGGCGAATACGTCGACGTCGGTGATCGCCATCGTCGTCATCTCCCTGCGGTTGTTTTCATGGTCGGTACCTACGCTATCGTAACCTACGAATCCGTAGGTTACCTGTGGGTAGCCTTTAAATGTCGAGCGTGCAATCACCGGACGCGGCCGACACACAGGTTTGCACCCGGGTCCCGGGCTCGTGCTCCTGGCCGGTCCGCAGGTCACGGACGTGACCCTCCACCAGGCTGACCACGCACGACTGGCAGATACCCATGCGGCACCCGAAGGGCATCTGAACCCCGGCGCCCTCCCCCGCGTCCATCAACGACGTCGCCGCGTCGGCGGCGACAGTGCGTCGGCTTTGGGCGAAGGTGACCGTTCCACCGGCACCAACGGGTGCGGCCCTGGTCACCGCGAAGCGCTCGAGGTGCAATCGCTCGCTGACGCCGGCGGCCGCCCACACGCGCTCAGCCGCAGTGAGCAAGCCCTCCGGCCCGCAGGCCCACGTCTGCCGCTCCCGCCAATCCGGCACCTCGCTGTCGAGCACCGATAGGTCGAGCCGACCTTGCGCGCGAGTCTCCCGCAGCCTCATGCGATAGCCCGGGTGGTCGGCCGCCAGCGCGGCCAACTCGGTGCGAAACATCACGTCGGATTCGGTGGGCGCCGAATGCAGGTGGGCGATGTCACCAATTTGGTTGCGGCGCGCCAGGGTTCGCAGCATCGACATCACCGGCGTGATCCCGGAGCCGGCGGTGAGGAACAGGATCGACGCGGGCGCCGGATCGGGCAGCACGAAGTTGCCCTGCGGCGCGGCCAGCCGGACCACGGTGCCCGGCTCGACGCCGGCCACCAAATGCGACGACAGGAAACCCTCGGGCATCGCTTTGACGGTGATGGTCACGGTGCGTGCCGAACCAGAAGTTCCCGCCGCCGGGGTCGACGTGAGCGAATACGACCGCCAGCGCCAGCGTCCGTCCATCAGCAATCCGATGCCCATGTACTGGCCCGGCTGGTAGTCAAAGTTGAAACCCCAGCCCGGTTTGATGACCAGGGTCGCGGAATCCTCCGTCTCGCGGCGTACCTGAAGGATTCGGCCCCGCAGTTCCCGCGCAGACCAGAGCGGATTGGCCAAATGCAAGTAGTCGTCGGGCAACAGCGGCGTCGTGATGCGCGCGGCGAGCTTGCGCAGCGCATTCCAGCCGGGATGCCGGTCCGCGCCGGCAATCACGGGTCGCTTGGTGTCGACGACGTTGCCCGTGATCGATGGGTTACGTCTGCCCAGGGGAAGCTCCTGCTCACTACGCGGCGTCTGTCTTACGCTCACATTGTGATCGATTCTGTGTGCTTCACAAAACCTACGGTACCGTAACCTACGGTGTCGTAGCTAGGGCCGCGGTCTGGAATGCCTCACATTCGACATCAGAGCAGCTCCAACAAAAATGGCAGCTCCTGGTTGGCGTACCAGGCCAAGTCGTGGTCTTGCGCGTCGCCGACGATCAGGTCGGCGTCCTCATCGCCCAGATCGGCCGCGTCGACGGCCTCGATGGCCTTCGCCACCGCCTCTTCGGCCCCGGCGTTGTCGACGTAGGCGGCGACCACGTCCTCGATCCGGACCGGCCCGGACAGTCTGACGACGGCGTCGTCGAGGTCGGGACGGTAGGTGATGTCGCCGACGTCGGCGGCCAGCACCGCCCGGCGGGGCGGCAGGGACTCCGAGGGCACTTCAGCCGCTTCCGTCCCCCGGGCCGCCAGGAGACGTAGCGACGCCAGCGCCGCCTCGCGCAGTGCCACGTCGGCGAGCTCGTCGTCATCGCCCTCGGCGTAGGCCTCGCGCAACGTCGGCGTTAGCGCGAATGCCGTGCCGTTGACCGGCCGCACCGAGCCGTCGGCGACGAGCTGCTGCAACATGGCCAGCGTGGCGGGGATATAGACGATCGTCATATGCGGCTAAACGAGCGTGGCCGCGTAGTCGTCGACATACCTCGACAGCTCACGCGGCGGGCGCTGGTAGTTCGCACTCACGACGGGACGCCGCGGCAGCTTGACCTTGGGCGCCTCGACATCGCGGTAGGAGATCGTGGACAACAAATGGGCCATCATGTTCAGCCGCGCGTGTTTCTTGATATCCGATTCCACGACGTACCACGGGCTCGCCGGGGTATCGGTGTGCACCATCATCTCGTCCTTCGCGCGTGAATAATCCTCCCACCGGTATACCGATTCCAGGTCGATCGGGCTCAGCTTCCACCGCCGAACCGGGTCATCGAGGCGCGCCTTGAACCGCCGCAGTTGTTCGGCCTCGGACACCGAGAACCAGTACTTGCGCAGCAGTATCCCGTCGTCGATGAGCATCTGCTCGAAGATCGGCGTCTGCCGCAAAAACAGCGCATGCTCTTGCGGCGTACAGAATCCCATGACTTTCTCGATGCCCGCCCGGTTGTACCACGACCGGTCGAACAGCACGATCTCACCCTTGGTGGGCAAGTGGGCGATGTAGCGCTGGTAATACCACTGCCCGCGTTCGCGATCCGTCGGCGTCGGCAGCGCGGCGACGCGCGCGACCCGCGGGCTGAGGTATTCGGTGATCCGTTTGATGGCACCGCCCTTGCCGGCGGCGTCACGACCTTCGAAGATCACCCCCAGGCGCGCCCCGGAATATCGCACCCACTCTTGTAGCTTCACCAATTCCGTTTGCAGCCGGAACAATTCGGCTGCGTAGACGGTGTCGGAAATCTTGGGCCTGGCTGGTTTCACAGCACGAATGATAGCCGTACGCAGGGGTTTTCACCGCCGACTAGGACCGGGAAGCCTCGAGCAGTTCCTCGAGAGCCTGGTTCAGCAGTCCCGGCAGCAGCGCGACATCGCTCATGGCTTCGCGGTCGGCGTTGATTCCGTAATAGAGCATGCCGTTATACGACGTCACGCCGATCGCCAGCGCCTGGTTGTGCAGCAGCGGCGGCACCGCGTAGGTCTCCAGCAACTTGGTGCCGGCGACGTACATCTGCGACTGGGCCCCGGGCGCGTTGGTGATCAGCAGGTTGAACGTGCGCTTGGAGAAGCTCGGGAAACTGGTCGCGACCCGGATTCCCATGGCGTGCAGCGTCGGCGGCGCGAAACCCGACAACGTGACGATGGTCCTGGCGTCCACCAGATGGGCGGCCGTCGCGTTGGACTCGGTGGCGTGCGCGATCTGCGAGAGCCGCACCACCGCGTTCGGCTCCCCCACCGGCAGGTCGACAAGGAACGGCATGACCTGGCTGATCGCCTGACCGGGGCCGCTCGCGTCGAGATCACCCTCGTCGTACACCGACAGCGGCGCCATCGCCCGCACCGTCGCGGTCGGCGACACCGCCACCCCACGCGACATCAACCAGTTGCCCAGGGCGCCAGCGATCACGGCGAGCACCACGTCGTTGACGTCGCAGTCGTAGCGGGCCCGCACGGCGCGGTAATCCTCGAGGCTGCCGGTGGCGACGGTAAACCGGCGATGGCGCGAAACGGTGGCATTGAGCGGGCTGCTGGGCGCGTCACCCCGGGCCAGGGTGCGCACGAGATCGAACGCCCGGCGGCCGGCGCCGACCAACTCGCCGTAGTTCGTCATCAGGCCGCCGATCGCGGACCCGACGGCCTGCAGCTGCGCGCTCGGGCCCACCAGCCACTCACCGATCGCGCCGAGAACCAGCCGGGTATTGCCCGGGTCGCGTTCCGGTATCCAGATGTCTTCGGGGGCCGGTGGCGGACGTTTCGTGCGGTCGCTGATGACGTGGTTGATTTCCGGCGCCGCCATCCCGTTGATCAGCGCTTGATGCGATTTGGTGTAGAGGGCGACCCGGTTCTTGGACAGGCCCTCGACCAGGTACATCTCCCACAGCGGCCTCGACTTGTCCAGCGGCCGCGCGGCCAGCCGCGCGATCAGCTCATGCAGTTGCCCGTCGCTGCCCGGCGAGGGCAGCGCCGAGCGCCGCACGTGATAGGTGATGTCGAAGTCGTTGTCGTCGATCCACACCGGCCGGGCCGTGCTGACCCGCACCTCGCGGACTTTCTGCCGGTAGCGCGGAACCTGGGGCAGCCGTTGCTCGACGGTGGCCAGCAGCGTCTCGTAACTCAGGCCGGCACGCGGCCGGCGCAGGATGGCCAGCGATCCGACGTACATGGGGGTGGCGGTGTTCTCCAGCCGATAGAACGACGCATCCGGCGGGGACAACCGGGTCACCATACGGCGCAGTCCTCCTCGTCGATCCATCCTGCTGTCGCCTCGAGCGATGTCTCGCCCACGGTAATCGCCCGTTCCGGGCGCACGTCAGCATGGGCACGCGCGATCGGGGAGTTATGCCATGATGACGACTGACTAACCACTGTCTGCCCTCTCTCCAGCAGGCTTCCGGTCCGGCCGAAGAGTTGGAGAGTGCGCGTTGAACACTAGTCCCCTTGCGATTCCATCTGACGCTTTCACCGTCATACCGGTCGTCGACTACGAGCCGGAAACCCAGGGCATGCCGCGCACCGTGCCGCAGTGCCGGCGGTCCTCGCGCACCCCGTCACGCGGCCGCAGCGGCCACGCTCCGCCCCGGCCCTACACCGGGCCACCCAGCAGAGCACCGGTGCCGGATTCCGGCCGGGTCATGTCCGCGCGGATGCGCCAGGCGGCGATCTTCGCCGACGCCGCGCTCCGGCGCGTGCTGGAGGTCATCGACCGCCGCCGCCCGGCCGCCCAGCTGAATCCGATGCTGGCACCCAGCCTGGTGGATTCGGTTGTCGCGGTTGGGCGTTCGGTGACCGGGCAGACGCCTGGTCACGCGGGTGCCGCGGTGTTGCGCCGCATGCGATTGCAGCCGGCGGGTCACCGCGACCCCGAGGCCGCGGCCGAGGTCTTCGGCTCCTACAGCCGCGGAAGCCGGATCCACGCCATCGCGTGCCGGGTGGAACAGGTGAGCGTCGCGAGCGGGCGCCGATGGATGGTGGTGGCCCTGCACATCGGGTGACCGCGCCGGTCAGTTCGCCGCGCTGGCGGCCCGCGGGCCGCTGGCGTAGCGGGCCACGATCGGCCCCACGATCGCCATGACCAAAACGTAGGACGTCGCCACCGCCGCGACGGCGGGCAGCGACGTGCCGGCCAATCCGATGATGATCAACGAGAATTCGCCCCGGGCGATCAGCGCGGTGCCCGCGCGCAACTGACCGCGCCGCGCCACTCCGTCGTGCCGGGCCGCAAAGATCCCGGTGGCCACCTTGGTCGCGGCGGTCACCACGGCCAGCATCAGTGCGGCGGGAAGCATGGGAATCAGCTCCCGCGGATCCACCGCGTAGCCGATCGCCAGGAAGAAAATGGCGGAGAACAAATCGCGCAGCGGGCCCAGCACCTGGCGGGCGCGCTCGGCCGTTTCCCCGGTCAGCGTCAGGCCCACCAGGAAGGCGCCCACCGCGGCCGAGGCGTGCAGGGATTCGGCCAGCGCCGCCACGATCAGGGTGATTCCCAGCACCCGCAGCATCAGTTGTTCGGAGTCGGGATGTTGGACCAGCCGGTCCATGTGGTGACCCCAGCGGTAGGAGACGGCGAACGCCACCGCCAGGGCGCCCACCGCCACCACCATGCCGACGACGGCGTGCAGCCACCCGCCGCCCGACGCCAGGACGGCGAACAGCGGCAGATAGGCGGCCATCGCGAAGTCTTCGAGCACCAACACCGACAGCACCGCCGGCGTTTCCCGGTTACCGAGCCGTTGCAAGTCCCCCAGCAGCCGTGCGATGACGCCCGACGACGAGATGTAGGTGACGCCGGCCAGGCACAGGATGGCCACGCCGTCCAATCCCAGCAGCCAGCCGGCGATCGCGCCGGGCGTGGCGTTCAGGACGATGTCGACGGCCGCGGACGGCAGGTGGTGGCGCAT
Source organism: Mycobacterium sp. (assembly GCF_025933915.1). Lineage (GTDB taxonomy): Bacteria > Actinomycetota > Actinomycetes > Mycobacteriales > Mycobacteriaceae > Mycobacterium. Next base: position 14,782 of record NZ_JAICZA010000049.1, on the reverse strand, counting down.
GCTGCTGGCGAATTCGGCCGCCGAGAACTCGCACCCCAGGGTGAGCAGCAGCAACACGACACCGATGGGTGCGCTGGTGGTGATGAACTCCCCGCCGGCGGCCATCGGCAGGATCCCGCCATTGCCCAGGGCCAGGCCCGCCAGCAAGTACACGGGTATGGGCGAGAGCGCGAATCGGCGTGCGGCGCCGCCCAATACGGCCAGCGTGGCCAGGAGAGCGCCGAGTTGTAGCAACAGCGTCCCCGAGATTTGCACCCGCTCAACCTTTGTCGATAATTTGCTCGACGCCGGCGATGCCGTCTTCGGTGCCGATCACGATCAAAACGTCCCGAACATGCAGCATCTCCGCGGGGCCCGGTGACGCGAGCACTTGCTCGTTGCGGACGATGGCGACGATGGACGCCCCGGTGCGGGTGCGGGCGTGGGTGTCCCCCAGCGGGTGGTCCACGAAGGGGCTGCCGGCCAGGATGTGGACCTGTCCCGTCTCGAGCCCGGGTATCTCGCGGGCCAGCTCGGTGAACCGCTCGGCGATCCGGGGCGCCCCCAGGATCTGCGCCACGGCCTCGGCCTCCTGGTCGCTGAGGTGGAGCAGCGGCCGGGCCTCGTCCGGATCCTCGCGGGTATAGACGACGACGTCGAAATCGCCTCCGCGCCGCGCGATGATGCCGATGCGGTCGCCCTTCTGATCGGTGAATTCGTAGCGAAGACCGACCCCGGGCAGCAACACCTCCTTGACATCCATGCCGTCAATCCTGACAGGTCGCGCGGCGCGCCGTCAGCGGACCGCCGCACTTGCTCGTGCGCTAATGCAGCTCCGCCGGTTGGGTCGGCTCCCGGCGCGGCCGGCGCCCCAGCGGCAGCAGCATCGGCACCCGGCGACGGTAATCGCGATACTGCTCACCCAGCGCCTCCACCAGGTCGTGCTCTTCCAGATGGGTGGCGACCAGGATGTAGCCCGTCATGGCGACCGAGAAGAGCAGGTGTCCGGCCGTCATGGTGGGCACCGCCCAGAAGACGATGACGAAACCGAGCATCAGCGGGTGGCGCACCAACCGGTACAGCATCCGCGCGTGAAAACCTATGTGTGTGTACGGTTTTCCACGCCACGCCAGAAACACCTGGCGAAGGCCGAACAGGTCGAAGTGGCTGACCATGAACGTCGCGGCCAGCGCGATCGCCCAGCCGAGCCAGAACAACGTCCACAGCACCAGGCGCCCCGCCGGCAGCCGCACATCCCAGACGACGGCCGGCATCGTCCGCCATTGCCAGTAGAGCAACACCAGCACCACGTTGGACAACATCACATAGGTGCTGCGCTCTATCGACGCCGGCACCAATCGTGTCCACCACGCCTTGAATGACGGCCGCGCCATGATGCTGTGCTGCACGGCGAATAGAGCCAGCAGCACGATGTTGACCAGGACGGCCTGACCGATGGGCGCCGACAGCCCGTGATCGACGGTTCGCGGCACCCAGAAGTTTCCCAGGAAAGCCACGAGGTACAGAAACGCGGCGAGAAAGAGCAGGTAAGCCGCGACGCCGTAGCCCACTATCAAGAATCGCTTCATTAGCTGATTGTGCGCCTCATCGGCGCATTTGAACATGGGGCGGATGCCTCATTTTCAGCCGCGGTAGGCACGTTTTCGGCCGCGATCTCGGGTTAGCTGGGCACCGGGTTCACCGGGCCCGTGCCGCAGCGCGTACTTGCTGGTGCCGATGCGGTTCGACCTTCCACCCGGGCGCCGGGTGTGCGGCCTGCCGCACCTTCGGCGCCGGGTGTGCGGCCTGCCGCCCACCCGAGTGAAGGATGGCCGCTAGCGCCGCTTCACCGATTTGGGCGGCTTGGCGCCGCGGCCCTGTTGGCGCGCCGCCGCACGCCGCTCGCGGCGGCTGGCCCCGGCCGGAACCCCGGCCGGGGTCTTCGCGTCGCCGCCGTTGCGCTGCACCTGCGCCGAGCCGTCCTCCGACGGGCCGGAGTAAGTGAGCGCTGGCGCCTGGCTGTCAATACCTTTCGCGCGCAACGTGCTTGGGGCCTCTTCGCGCACGGCCGTCGTCGTGCCGCCCTGCTGCCCGGCCGCCGCGGTGGCGAATTCTTCCAACCCTTCGGGCGCCTGGACGGGGGCGACCTGTGGGGAGGGCACCGCCTCGACGGTGACGTTGAACAAGAATCCGACCGACTCCTCTTTCATGCCGTCGAGCATGGCCATGAACATGTCGTAGCCCTCGCGCTGGTACTCGACCAGCGGATCGCGCTGCGCCATCGCGCGCAGCCCGATGCCCTCCTTGAGGTAGTCCATCTCGTAAAGGTGCTCGCGCCATTTGCGGTCGATGACGTTGAGCAGCACGTTGCGCTCCAGCTGACGCATCGCGCCCTCACCCGCGATCTCTTCGAGCTCGGATTCTCTTGCGGCATAGGCGTTTTCGGCGTCCTTCAGCAGCGCCTCAAGCAATTCCTCGCGGGTGAGGTCGTCGCGCTCGGAGTCGGCGTCGTGATGGGTCAGCGGCTCGTGGTCGATGCCCACCGGGTACAGCGTCTTCAGCGCCGTCCACAGGGCGTCCAGGTCCCAATCCTCCGCGTAGCCCTCGGTCGTCGCGCCGTTGACGTAGGCGGTGACCACGTCACGGACCATGTCCAGCGCCTGCCCCTTGAGGTTCTCGCCCTCCAGGATGCGGCGTCGCTCGACGTAGATCACCTTGCGCTGTTGGTTCATCACCTCGTCGTACTTGAGAACGTTTTTGCGGACCTCGAAGTTCTGTTGCTCCACCTGGGTCTGGGCGCTCTTGATGGCGCGGGTGACCATCTTGGCTTCGATGGGCACGTCGTCGGGCAGGTTCAGCCGGTTGAGCATGGCCTCGAGGGCGGCGCCGTTGAAGCGGCGCATGAGCTCGTCGCCCAGGGACAGGTAAAACCTCGACTCGCCCGGGTCGCCCTGGCGGCCGGAGCGGCCGCGCAGCTGGTTGTCGATTCGCCGCGACTCATGCCGCTCGGTGCCCAGTACGTACAGGCCGCCGGCCTCGATGACCTCGGTGGCCTCCTTGCTCGCCTCTTCCTTCACCAGGGGCAGCTCTTCGTGCCAGGCCGCCTCGTACTCGTCGGGCGTCTCCACCGGGTCGAGGCCCCGCTCGCGCAGCCGCTTGTCGGCCAGGAAGTCGACGTTGCCGCCCAAGACGATGTCGGTACCGCGGCCGGCCATGTTGGTGGCCACGGTGATGCCGCCCCGCCGGCCCGCCTCGGCGATGATGCCGGCCTCCTGCTCGTGGTACTTCGCGTTGAGCACGTTGTGCGGGACGCGCCGCTTGGTGAACTGCCGCGACAGGTACTCCGAGCGTTCGACGCTGGTGGTACCGATCAGCACCGGCTGGCCCTTCTCGTAGCGCTCGACGACGTCATCGACCACCGCGATGTACTTGGCTTCCTCGGTCTTGTAGATCAGGTCGGACTGGTCGGCGCGGACCATCGGCTTGTTGGTCGGGATGGGCACCACGCCGAGCTTGTAGATCTCGTGCAGCTCGGCCGCCTCGGTCTGGGCGGTACCGGTCATCCCGGCGAGCTTGTCGTAGAGCCGGAAGTAATTCTGCAGCGTGATGGTGGCCAGCGTCTGGTTCTCCGCCTTGATCTCGACGTGCTCCTTGGCCTCGATGGCCTGGTGCATGCCCTCGTTGTACCGGCGGCCGTAAAGCACGCGACCGGTGAACTCGTCGACGATGAGGACGTCGCCGTCGCGCACGATGTAGTCCTTGTCGCGGTTGAACAGCTCCTTGGCCTTCAGCGCATTGTTGAGGTAGCTGACCAGCGGCGAGTTGGCGGCCTCGTACAGGTTGTCGATGCCGAGCTGATCCTCGACGAACTCCACCCCGAGCTCGTGCACGCCGACGGTACGTTTGCGCAGGTCGACCTCGTAGTGGGTGTCCTTTTCCATCAGCGGCGCCAGCCGGGCGAATTCGGTGTACCAGTTGGAGGCGCCGTCGGCGGGGCCGGAGATGATCAGCGGGGTGCGGGCCTCGTCGATGAGGATGGAGTCGACCTCGTCGACGATGGCGAAGTTGTGTCCGCGCTGGACCAGATCGTCGAGCGAATGCGCCATGTTGTCGCGCAGGTAATCGAACCCGAATTCGTTGTTGGTGCCGTAGGTGATGTCGGCGTTGTAGGCCACCCGGCGCTCGTCGGGGGTCATCTGGGCGAGGATCACGCCGACGTCCAGGCCGAGGAAGCGGTGCACGCGGCCCATCCACTCACTGTCACGTTTGGCCAGGTAGTCGTTGACGGTGACGACGTGCACGCCCTTGCCGCCGACGCCGTTCAGGTAGGCCGGCAGCACCGAGGTCAGCGTCTTGCCCTCACCGGTCTTCATCTCGGCGACGTTGCCGAAGTGCAGCGCCGCCGCGCCCATCACCTGCACCTCGAACGGGCGCTGGTCGAGCACCCGCCAGGCCGCCTCCCGCGCCACCGCGAAGGCCTCGGGCAGCAGGTCGTCGAGGCTTTCGCCGTCGGCGTGCCGCTTCTTGAACTCGTCGGTCTTGGCCCGCAACTCGGCGTCGGTGAGCTTCTCGATCTCGTCGGACAAGGTGTCGACGTAGTCAGCCACCCGCTTGAGACGCTTGAGCATGCGACCTTCGCCGAGGCGCAGCAACTTCGACAGCACGGTGTTGTCCCCTTTTGGGATGTTCCCCTGTTTGTTGGTAGGAGTCTTCTCTTAGGCGACTCCCATGGTAGGTGACAAGTCCATGATGGCCGCCGCGGCGATCGCAAGCGCGGCACCGCCGGGCGCAGCGGGTCGCCGCCCCGCAGGACCCGTCAGGACGCCCGGATCAACCCAGCCGGATCAGCCCGTAGTCGTAGGCGTGCCGTCGATAGACCACGCACGGCCGTTCGGTGTGCTTGTCGTGGAACAAGAAGAAGTCGTGCCCGACCAGCTCCATCTCGTAGAGCGCGTCGTCGACCGTCATCGGCGTGGCCGGATGCTCCTTGGTCCGTACGATCCGTCCGGGTTCGTGGCCTGGGTCCACGCCGTCGTGCTCGGCCGGCGCCTCGGGCGCGCCGCGCGCCGGTTCGGGCGGCGGCACCGCGGTGGCGGCGGCCAGCGACACCGGCGTCTTGTCGCCGTAGTGAACCTTGCGGCGGTCCTTGACCCGGCGCAGCCGGCTCTCCAGTTTGTCGACGGCGGACTCGAACGCGGCGTAGAAACTGTTGGCGCAGGCCTCCGCCCGGCTCACCGGGCCTCGGCCGCGGGCGGTGATCTCCACGCGTTGACAGGATTTGCGCTGCCGCCGGTTGGGCGCGTGCTTGAGCTCGACATCGAAAAGGTAGATGGAGCGATCGAACCGCTCGAGGCGGGCGAGTTTTTGCGAGACGTAAAGACGGTAATGATCGGGGATTTCTACGTTGCGGCCCTTGAACACAACTTCGGCGGTGGTTGTCGGCTGAGCTTGCCCATCGGTAGTGGAAGACGGTTGGTCCAGAATCTGACCGGAATCCACGGATAGCCTTGACATACGTGACAACTCGTTTCTCTTTACACGTCGCACGCGCCCTGCGTGCCCGGCTGCTTGATGCGCCGACGGGGTGGGAGCGGTTCGAGACTGGCTACCGCCGCAGGCTGCCCGCCGGTGCAAGGTGTCGATTACTCACCCCTTCCCGCAAGTGGGCCTCAACCTGGAAATATCCGACCAGTGAGTCATGAACGTTGCTTCCGACGTTAGCTCGTGTTCGCCTACCCATGCCACTAATTTCGCAGAGCTGTTGCGTGTTCTTCACAACCTCTTGGCCAGTTCACGGGTGTGGCAAAGCCGCGGGCGATTCACACGGCGGCGATCGCCAGCACCGCGGCGACCCGAACCCCCGCGGCGTGCAGGACGCGCACCGACTCTCGCGCCGTCGCCCCGGTGGTGACGATGTCGTCGACGACCATGACGTCGGTGCGCGGCGCCCGGCCGCGCAGCACGACCCGGCCGGTGATGTTGCGTTCGCGCGCCGCGGTGCCCAGACCCACCGAGTCGCGGGTTAGTGCCTTGATCCGCAATACCTTGGCGACGGCGATCTCCGGATGCTGCGCCACCGCGGTGTGCGCCAGCCGGTTGACCGGGTCGCCGCCGCGCCGGCGCGCGGCCGACCGCCGGGTCGGCGCGGGCACGATGGCCAGCGGGGTCTCGACGATCCCCCACGACAGCAGCCGGTGCACCCCGACGGCCAGCGCGCGCGCCAGCGGTGCGACGAGATCGGCACGGCCGTGTTCTTTGAGCGCCAGGATCGCCTGCCGGCGGCCGTTGGCGTAGCGGCCGAGCGCGAACACCGGCACCTCGGGGTCGATGCGCGGGTTCACCACGTGCGGCTCGTCCGGCTTGACGGCCAGCTCGATGGCGCACGCATCGCACCAGCGGGTCGACGGCGCCCCGCAGCCGCCGCATTCCATCGGAAGGAATAGGTCGAGCATGGCGACAGTGTGGTAGGTAGGGGTGACATGCGCGATCGCCACTAACCCGATGGCGGCGACCCGCTGCACCCGGCCACGCCGCGCTAGCGATCGCCACTAACCCGATGGCGGCGACCCGCTGCACCCGGCCACGCCGCGCTGGCGATCGCCACTAACCCGGCAGCACCGGCGCCGCCCCCGGCACCGTCAACCCGGGCACCTGCGACCAGCCCTGCTGACCGTCGGCGGACGGCGAATATTGCAGCACCCCTTCGGGTCCCGCGACGTACGCCGTGGACGGGTTGGCCACCACCGTCGTCACCGGCATCTGCAGGCCGCGCGCCGGCGCGTCGGAGTTCACCCCGTCGATGTTCACATATGAGACCGGATGGTTGGCGTCGGTGCGGGTCACCACGATGTCGTCGCCGGTGCGCCAGGACAGCGACACCACCGAATTGCCCAACCCGAAGCCCAGCCGGCGCGGATACGTCAGGGCGTACTGCCCGGCCTGGGTCTGTTCGACGCTGGCGAGAATCACCTGGCCGCCGATCACCATCGCGGCGCGCGTGCTGTCGCGGGACAGCTGCAGGTCGGTGATCGGCCCCGGGAACCGGGTGGCCACCGCCACCGAATCCACCGGAATGCGCGCGGGCTGCCCCGACGCCGGCTCCTGAATCGCCCGCAGCACGTTGTTGCCGTCGACCACCACCCAGACCACGTCGTCCAGCGACCAGGTGGGCCGCGACAGGCTGTGCCCGTCGGCGGACTGCACCGCCTCCGCGCCCAGATCACCGATCCACAACGAGGCCGCCATGTCCGGAGCGCCCCGTTGCAGCGTCACCACGGACGCCACCTCCCGGCCGCTGCGCGATAGCGCGGCGCCGGTCTGGTCGCCCATGCGCCCGAACGCGCCGGGCACCATCGTGGTGTGCTGCCCGTCCAGCGACACCAGTGAACCGCTCACCAGGGCATGCAGTCCGGCGCCCGCGCCGTCGGCCACACCGGGGTCGGTGGCCGCGACATCGGAGGTGGTCCACCCGTCGCGGAACCGGTCGTCCAGCGGCGCGCCGTCGGCGTTGATCACGTACGGGCCCCTGATATCGGCGCGGGCGAGGGTCCAAATGATCTGTGCCGCAACCAATTGCCTACTGTGCGGATCGGTGGTGGACAGCTTCTCCAGATCGACGCGCGCACCGCCGTAACCGCGCCCGATCCCGTTCTTGCCGCCGTCGGCCCGGGTCACCGGCCCGCGCAGCCGCAGCGGCGGTGCGAGCAGATTGCGGACCGTGTGGGCCATCTCGGGCCGCGGCCCGGCGATCAGCTTCGAGACCAGCTCGGTGGCCAACTGGTCGTGGTCGGGCACCGCGACGTAGCGCGGATCGGGAACCACCGTCTTGCCGGTCGGATCGGCGAAGTAGAGCGTGTTGCGTTTGTAGGTCGCCTGAAACTGCTGCCAGTCCAGGAAGACCCCGTTGGGCAGGCGGTCGATCCGCCAACCGCCGGACGTCTTCACCAATTCGATCGGCCCCGGGTCGGGCAGCACACCCTCGGCGGTCTCGAAGACCCCCATGTCGGACAGCGAGCCCAGGATGTCCGCCCGCATGGTTGCCGAAACACGTTCGGCCGCACGGGTTTCGACGAACACGACGTGGTCGATCAGCAGCGCGCTACCGGCGTCGTCCCATGCGTTGGACGCCGACTGGGTGAGGAACTGGCGGGCGGCCAGGTGCCGGTTCGCCGGATCGGCTGTGGCCTTGAGGAATTCGCGTAGCAGCACGTCGGGGTCCATGCCCGGAGTCGGCTTGGGTAGGTTCGACGGCGCCGGCCGCTCGACGGTGCCGATGGCTTGCGGCGCCGACGAGCTGGGCACCCCGGCGCAACCGGCGAGCAGCACGGCCAGCATCAGCAGGCCCAACAGGCGCCGCATCACAGGGTCCTCTCGGCGTGCTCACGCTGGCGCTGCGGGCGTTCCGTACGCTCGGGCCCATCGGCCTGGGGGGCGGGTTGCGGAACCGGCTTCATGGGCAGCGGGCTGGTGGTCACCTTGTGACCGCGCACCAGTGGGAGCGTCAACCGGAAGCACGAACCATCGCCCGGTTCGCCCCACGCCTCCAGCCGGCCCTGGTGCAGCCGCGCGTCCTCGATGCTGATCGCCAGGCCGAGCCCGGTGCCGCCGGACCGGCGAACCCGCGAGGGGTCCGCACGCCAGAACCGGCTGAACACCAGCTTCTCCTCACCGGGCCGCAGTCCGACCCCGTAGTCGCGCACGGTGACGGCGACCGTGTCCTCGTCGGCGGCCATCCGGATCTTGACCGGCTTGTGCTCGGCGTGGTCGATGGCGTTGGCGATCAGGTTGCGCAGGATCCGTTCCACCCGGCGGGTATCGACCTCGGCGATCACCTCTTCTGTCGGCAGTTCCACCTGGAGTTCGATGCCGGCGTCTTCGGCCAGATGCCCCACGTTGCTCAGTGCGTTCCGCACGGTGGTGTGCAGGTCGACCGCCTCGACTGACAGCTCGGCGACACCGGCGTCGTGCCGGGAGATTTCCAGCAGGTCGTTGAGCAGTGACTCGAAGCGGTCCAGCTCGTTGACCATCAGCTCGGTGGAGCGCGCCAGCGTCGGGTCGAGGTCCGCGCTGTGGTCATAGATCAGATCGGCGGCCATACGCACCGTGGTCAGCGGGGTGCGTAGCTCGTGGCTCACGTCAGAAGTGAAGCGGCGCTGCAGGTTACCGAACTCCTCCAGCTGGGTGATCTGACGCGACAGGCTTTCGGCCATGTCGTTGAAGGACATCGCCAGGCGCGCCATGTCGTCCTCGCCGCGCACCGGCATGCGTTCCGACAGGTGCCCTTCGGCGAACCGTTCGGCGATGCGCGAGGCCGAGCGCACCGGCACCACGACCTGGCGCGACACCAGCAGAGCGATCCCGGCGAGCAGCACCAGCAGCACCGCGCCGCCGGTGATCATGGTGCCGCGCACCAGCTGGATGGTGGCCTGTTCGTTCTTCAGCGGGAAGATCAGATACAGCTCCAGGTTGGCCACCTGCGAGGACGCCGGGGTGCCGACGATCAGCGCCGGCCCCGAGAAACCGTCGGTGTGCACGGTCGCGTACTGGTAGGACGCCTGCCCGGCCTTGACGAAGCCGCGCAAGGAATTGGGCACCTGGTCGACGGGCCCGGCCGTGGTCGCGGCGCGCGGGCCGTCGCCAGGCACCATTAACACCGCGTCGAAGGCACCGGCCAGCCCCGCGCCGGAGGCCGGATCGGTCTTGGAGGTCAGCGTGTTGCGGGCCAGCTGGAGGCTGCTGTCCAGCGAGCGCGCCTCTTCGCCGTTGACGATCCCACCCACGGTGGTGCGCGCCCGGTCGATCTGCTCGATCGCGGCCTTGACCTTGACGTCGAGCACGCGATTGGTGACCTGACTGGTCAATACGAAGCCGAGCGCCAGAATGACCGCCAGCGACAACCCGAGCGTCAGCGCGACGACCCGCAACTGCAACGAGCGGCGCCAGGCGATGGCGACGGCGCGACTCACGGCCCCCACGCCGCGAGTCATGGGGCCGGAGCGCCCCCAGCGGCTCCGAGTGCGTCGCCGGGAGCCCCAAATCACCGCCGGCGCTCCTCCCTAACGCGACGCTCTACAACGTCGCCGCCGGTCACGGAGGTCCGGCCTTGTAACCCACTCCTCGAACGGTCAACACCACGGTCGGGTTCTCAGGGTCTTTCTCAACCTTGGCCCGCAGACGCTGGACGTGCACGTTCACCAGGCGAGTATCCGCCGGGTGACGATAGCCCCACACCTGTTCGAGCAGCACATCACGAGTAAACACCTGACGCGGTTTGCGCGCCAACGCCACCAGTAAGTCGAACTCCAGCGGGGTCAGGGAGATTTGCTCGCCGTTGCGCGTGACCTTGTGTGCCGGCACATCGATCTCGACGTCGGCGATGGACAGCATCTCGGCGGGCTCGTCGTCGTTGCGCCGCAGCCGCGCCCGCACCCGGGCCACCAGCTCCTTGGGCTTGAACGGCTTCATGATGTAGTCGTCGGCACCCGACTCGAGGCCCAAGACCACATCGACGGTGTCGGTCTTGGCGGTCAGCATCACGATCGGCACGCCCGAATCGGCGCGCAACACCCGGCACACGTCGATGCCGTTCATGCCGGGCAACATCAGGTCCAACAACACCAGATCGGGGCGCAGTTCGCGCACCGCAGTCAGGGCCTGGGTGCCGTCACCGATGACCGCAGTGTCGAAACCCTCCCCACGAAGCACGATGGTGAGCATCTCGGCGAGCGAAGCGTCGTCATCGACGACCAAAATCCTTTGCCTCATGGAGTCCATGGTGTCACCAGATCGGGACAAATTTGGGGCGCCACACGGGCGTTTCTTCTTCGATAGGGCCAAATCGTGACAAATTTGTGCTATCCGGCCGCCAAACTGGCGGCCAAAGGACCCGGATCGACATCTTTGTCGACGACCAGCCAGCGTCCTCCCCAGCCCGCGGAAGCGAGCTCTGCGTAGACCGCGCCGGTGCGTTGCTGAAGCCCGTCGTCGCGTTCGTAGCTGTCGCGCGCCCGGCCCGGATCGGATTCCGCACGGCTGCGCGCGCGCTGCCCGGCCAGTTCGGCCGGCACCGCCAGCAGCACCTGCCAATCCGGTGCGGGCAGCCCCAACCGCTGGTATTCGAGCCCGTGCACCCAGGCCACCGCCGGCCCGGCCGCGTCCTGGTGCAGGCGGGCGGCGGTGTAGGCCGCGTTGGAGGCGACGTAGCGATCCATGATCACCACGTCGTGGTCGCGGCGCAGCCCCTCGATGTGCGCGACCGCGGCGGCGCGGTCGAGCGCAAAGAGGGTAGCCATCGCGTAGACCGACGACGCCAGGTCCCCGTGCGCGCCGTGCAGCGCCTCGGCCGCGATGTCGGCCGTCACCGATTGCCCGTACCGGGGGAAGGCCAGCGTGGCCACCGACCTCCCGACCGCGTGAAACGCCGCGCGCAGCCCTTCGGACAGCGTCCGCTTGCCGGCGCCGTCGACGCCTTCGATCGCGATCAGCACGGCGCGAGCCTAGCCCGCCGAATGCGCGGCTGTCCGCACACTCGGCGACCGGCGCGCGGGCCTCAGTAGCGGTAGTGGTCCGGCTTGTAGGGGCCGTCGACGTCGACGCCGATGTACTCGGCCTGCTCCTTGGTCAGCTTGGTCAGCTCACCGCCGAGCGCTTCCACGTGGATGCGGGCCACCTTCTCGTCGAGGTGTTTGGGCAGCCGGTAGACCTCGTTGTCGTACTCGTCGTTCTTGGTCCACAGCTCGATCTGGGCGATGACCTGGTTGGAGAAGCTGTTGCTCATCACGAACGACGGGTGTCCGGTGGCGTTGCCGAGGTTCAGCAGCCGACCCTCGGAGAGCACGATGATGGACTTGCCGGTGTCGGGGAAGGTCCACAGGTCGACCTGCGGGCGGATGTTGGTCTTGGTGGCGCCGGAGCGCTCCAGCCTGGCGATCTGGATCTCATTGTCGAAGTGGCCGATGTTGCCCAAGATCGCCTTGTCCTTCATGGCCTTCATGTGCTCGAGGGTGATGATGTCCTTGTTGCCGGTGGTGGTGATGACGATGTCGGCCTCGCCGATCACGTCCTCCACCCGCTTGACGTCGAAACCCTCCATCAGCGCCTGCAGGGCGTTGATCGGGTCGATCTCGGTCACCGTCACCCGCGCGCCCTGGCCGGCCACCGACTCGGCCGAGCCCTTGCCGACGTCGCCGTAACCGCAGACCAGCACCTTCTTGCCGCCGATCAGGACGTCGGTGCCGCGGTTGATGCCGTCGATCAGCGAGTGCCGGCAACCGTACTTGTTGTCGAACTTGGACTTGGTGACCGAGTCGTTGACATTGATCGCCGGGAACAGCAGGGTGCCGCCGCGCTCGAATTCGTAGAGCCGGTGTACGCCTGTGGTGGTCTCCTCGGTGACGCCCTGGATATCCTGGGCGAACCGGGTGAAGCGGGTGGGGTCGTCGGCGATCGAGCGGCGCAGCGTCTCCAGGATGACGCCGTACTCCTCGGGGTCGTTCTCGTCGGGCTGCGGGACGGCGCCGGCAGCCTCGAACTCGACGCCCATGTGGATCAGCAGGGTCGCGTCACCGCCGTCGTCGACGATGGCCTCGGGACCCTTCCCGTTCGGCCAGGTGAGCATCTGGTCGGTGCACCACCAGTACTCGTCGAGCGTCTCGCCCTTCCACGCGTAGACCGGCACGCCCTGCGGGTTCTCCGGGGTGCCGTTCGGTCCCACGACGATGGCGGCCGCCGCGTGGTCCTGCGTGGAGAAGATGTTGCAGCTCACCCAGCGGACGTCGGCCCCGAGCGCGACGAGCGTCTCGATCAGCACCGCGGTCTGGATCGTCATGTGCAGGCTGCCGGCGATGCGCTTGCCCGCCAGGGGCTGGGCCTTGCCGTACTCCTCGCGAAGCGCCATCAGGCCGGGCATCTCATGCTCGGCCAGCTGGATCTCCTTGCGGCCGAATTCGGCGAGCGAAAGATCGGCGACCTTGAAGTCACTCACGCTCCCGGCCGCGTCAGGGGTCAGCTCCGTGACCGGGATCGGGGTGGTGTCGGGCATCAGGACGTCTCCAGTCTGTGGAAGTGGACTTGCAAGCTTGCGGTAGAGCGATGCACGAGCCGGGGCGGCTACCCGGTGGACCGCGCCGAACCACGCGTCGAGTGCCTGGGCAAGCTCCGGATCGGTGCGTTGGCGCAGCTCGAAGGCAACGTCGGTGAGCCCGATGTCGAACCGCTTGACGATGTCGTGCAGGTCACGGAGCCGCTGCAGCTGAGCGGCGCCGTAGACCCGATGGCCCCCGGGTGTCCGCATCGGCCTGATCAAGCCGCTGCTTTCCAGATAACGCAGCATGCGAGGAGACCAGCCGGTCGCGTCGCTCGCCTGCTGGATGCTCTGCGGCGAATTCATCGCGGCAGAGGCTACCACGGGCGTGTCAAGTTTTGACGGCCCGGTCACTCAAGCCGGTTCACCGTGGCGCAGCCTTGCGACGCACCTTGGCCACCATCTCATTGATCTTGGCACGTGTCGCGGGGTCGTTGGCTCTGGTTTTGGCCTGGGCGATCAGCTGCTGGCCGCGAGGGCTGTCGAGAAATTTCTTGACCTGCTTGAAGGCGGTGACGGCAAGCGCGGTCCGCGAGAGCAACTTCGGCATGGCTCGATCCTGCCCGTGCCGGGCTATCGGGACGCGCGACCATCAGCACCGACTTCCGGTCGTTCCGCCGACTCAGAACGCCCCTCTCGCCGCGCGGTAGCCCGCGGTCGCGGTTTCGCCGGTGACACGCGGCGACCGAGCCGCGACCTCGTCAATCAGCGGATCCGCGATGTTCGCCGTTCGCTTCGGCGTAGGGGTCGCGAGCGGTGATACCGGGAAAGCGACGGAAGCCGCGGTCGGCTGTAAAGATCGTGGAAACCCCGTGCTGGCGCATCAGTGCAGCGATGTGCGAGTCGGTCACCACGTTGCCGCGGATCGCGTCATCGCCGACGAGGTCTTGATACACCTGCCAGAACCTGTCGGTCTCTCCGGGACATCGCACGTGCGCACGACCGACGAGCTGATCCAGGTTCTGCCGCGCGTCATCTGGATCCAGTGGCTGATCGAAACGCCTGGGTGCGTGGCGATCCGTAGATAGGCCATAGCCACAGGCCAAAAGAGGTAGACCAAGCCAGGTCCCGCGGCCAACCGGGTGAGCAATGCTACTGCCGAGTCGTGGCGCGGACTGCGCTCATCGGAGGCGTAAAGCAAGACGTTGGCGTCGACGGTCACGCTCATTGGGTAGACCGGTACTCGATGCCAGAAAGTCGATCAACGGCTTCACGGTCGTGTAGGTCGACGCGGGCCCCCATCGGATGCGAGACCCATTCCAGCGGCGGCGGCTGATCTGGGCTCGTCTCTGCAAGCGCCTTGGCCAACAACTCGGATGCAACTGCCCCCAGCGACTTGCCCCTGCTTCGCTGGTAGTCCTTGAGCTGTTCCAGCACCGAGCCGTCGATGTCAAGGGTAGTTCGCACGCATCAGATGCTGCGCAGGAGGTCATCAGATGACAACTGCTGTTGTTGCCGGGTTCATGTGCAGCTGAGCGGGACGCCGCGCGATGATAGCCGCGCCGCTGCCACGATCATGGCCGAATCGTCGGAGAAGCGAAGCTCAGCGAGTTGTGGAGCCCCCGGTCCGGATCGAACGGACGACCTGCCGCGCTGACCATGAACGCGGGCCGCGGTGCCGCTGCGTGACGAGCGACTACGTATGCGTCTACGGTGCCCCTCCCAGCCGTCTGAGCTGGCAGGACGCAGGGATAGCACAGCGCTTAGAGGCCGTCGCCTTGT
>NZ_JAICZA010000091.1 GCF_025933915.1 Mycobacterium sp. | reverse complement strand
TGTTTGCTGCGTCAGGCACGACTGCGCGAGCTGACAAACTTCTCCACGACATCGGCGGCCTTGACAACGCTGTCGGCCGGCTTGGTCATCCGGGTGGCGATCTCGCGGGCGCGACGAGCGTAATCGGGGGCGAGGATCCGGCTTAAGTCCCTTACCAAGGATTGACGATCCGTGGCCGAAAAGCGCCGCGCGGTACCCACTTTCAGCCGTTTGAGCTGAGCGCCCCAAATGGTTTGATTGGCGTCCATCGACAGGATCAGCGTGGGGACCCCGGCACGCAGGCTGGCGGCGGTGGTTCCCGAGCCGCCGTGATGAACAATCGCGCGGCAGGCGGGAAAGATCGTCGCGTAATTCACCGGGCCCACCACCTTGACGTGATCGGCAAGCGGAACGCCGCTGAAGTCACTCCTGCCGGCGCAGATCAGCGCCCGCTCACCCAGCTGCGTGCAGGCCGTGCTGATCATTTCCACAGTGTCAGCCGGAGATTCGACGGGCATGCTGCCGAAGCCGAAGCAAATCGGCGGTGTGCCCGCGTGAATCCAGGACATCACGTCGTCGTCGGCCTGTGTGGTCAACTCCATCGTCAGCGTCCCGACAAAGGGCCGCAGGCCGTCCCATTTCGCCCATTCGTCGGCCAACCCGGGAAAGCAGGCCTCGTCATAGGCCTGGATTTCCAGCGATCCACGGTCGGCGATCCGCCGCGGTGACGGCCGTGTTGCCTTGGGCAGGCCCAGTTCCCGGCGCTGGGTGTCCTCGACCTTTTTGTTCAGGAGCCAGGAGAACCAGTCGAACGCGGTCATTGCCGAGCGGGCCAGCGGCGACGGAAGGATCGACACGACCTGGCCGTTGGGCCGCATGGGGACGTGATGCAGCGTGGCCAACGGAAGGTCGTAATACTCCGCGACGTTGGCGGCGGGCTCCTGGTAGCTCTGCCCGGCGAACAGCAGGTCGGCCCCGTCCGCCAGCGACATCAGCGTCGTGCTCATCTGTGCCCAGCACTGGTCACTGAGGTCCCACATCTCGCGCCACATGCCGCGCATCTCCTGAATCTTCCAGAACCCTCGGAAGAAAGACGTCCAGAAGTCGCGGTACACATCGAGCCAGGCCTGCGATTCCAGCCCGTAAGGGACCGCGGTCAGCCCAGCCGCCTCGGTGAAGCTCACCGAGTCGGGCGGGACGGCCATCACCATGTCGTGCCCTCTGCGCTGCAGTTCGCGGGCGACAACGACGGAAGGCTCAATATCACCGCGCGTTCCATAGCTGGCCAGCACACATTTCATCGCGAATCCAAGCCCTTCGGTTGCGCCATCACAGTGATGCACCGATCACTTTAAATATCGGCGAATCCTCACAGCATCGGTTTGCGCGACTGCACCGACGACGAAATCCGGGTCGGGGCTCGTCATGGCTTGCGCCACAGCACGCCGGTGCCGTCGATCTCCACGATCTCCGCGGTTACGCCGTGTGCCGCACGGTAGTCGGCCACCGCCTGCCGACATGCGTCGATGGCGTGGTAATCGTCGATGATGCAGAAACCCCCCGGCGACAGCCGCGGGTAGAGGGCATCGAGCGCCTGGATCGTCGATTCGTAAAGATCGCCATCGAGCCGCAACACGGCAATGCGGTCAATCGGGGCGTCCTGCAGGGTGTCCTTGAACCAGCCCGGGATGAAACGAACTTGGTCATCGAGCAACCCGTAGCGCTCGAAATTCGCCCTGACTTGCGCTTCGGATACCGCCAGCACTCCGGCGGCGCGATGCAACTTGATACCTTTGTCCGCCTCGTAATGCGCGGTGTCCGGGGGTGGCACTCCTTCGAACGAATCGCACAGCCACACGGATCGCTTGTCGTCTCCGTAGGCCGACAACACGGCGCGCATCAAAATCGACGCCCCACCGCGCCACACCCCGCACTCGACCAGATCGCCGGGCACGTCCTCTTCTAGAACCGTCTCGACGCAGTGCTGCAAACTGGTCAGCCGCTGCATGCCGATCATCGTCAGGGCGTCCGCCGGCCAATCCAAGCCCAACTTCCGTGCGTGCTCATTGAACGGGCGCTTGCGGACCAGCAGCAGATTGCGGGTATTGAAAAGGGGGCGACCAAGAAAATTCCATCCCACCGGCACCAACTCGTCGCTGCCGTATCGGGTGAGGCTACGTCGCAGCAGGTTGAGATAGGCGGATCTGGTATCGAGGAACGGAGATCGCATGTCACGATCAGTCACGGTCAAAGCTGCCCCCTGGTTCAAATGAAAAGACTGGCGGTAATGACCTCGACGTCGTCGAAGCCGTCAAACGCGTTCGTATCGGTGCTACAAGCTCGCCTGACGGCCTCCCTGACCTCCCCGGCGCCTGCCCGATGACCAAACCTGCACCACCGGGGAGTAGCAACCATCATAGGCTTTCTATGGGCACCACCTGGATGCCCGCGATCCCGATTCCCAACGGGGACACTGAACTGCCCGCGTTCTGGGTGTCGGGCCCAGGGATGCCGAGCAACAGACCTACGACTACATCCCTCGCGGCACCCTCACCGACGTAAACCGATCAACACCACGCGACGCTAACGCTGCGGGTCAAGTTTACCGAGGCCGGTAATCTCAATACTCACCGATTTCCGTGACCCAGCAACGCCGAGCATAAAGAATATGTCCCCTTTGGGTGCACCCAACCAAAATCGCCAAAACGGTTCGCGGAAGCATGCCCAGGAGTAACGGCCGTCCCCAAAGAGCACATGCAACGGAATCGCGGCAATGGAGTACAGCAAGCGCTTCCAACGTGACGTAACCATCTCGACGTTCATTTCGATCATCTCGAGGCCCCACGCCCGATATTCCCATTCCAGACCATAGCGCCGCTGAAAATCGTAGAAAGCACGCATTTCGCCATTGGTAACCAGATACTCGTCAAAGATAAGGATGGATCCTCTGATGAAGTGATCTTTGCAGGTTTCTAATGCGTGCAGGCAACTCTCGTATGTGTCCAAATCCATGTGAAAGAGCCTGATTGGGGCCCCTGGTCGGTCCGCCAGGAACGGCGCCAACGTATTATATGTACTCCCCTTTATGAATTTCACATCGCGGCCGAGCGCGGCAGGCACACCGTCGTGGAAAGTCACTCCGGTATCCCGTATAAAACGTTGCGCGATCGGTTCTGACAGTGAAAATGTCCCACGTTTGATGACCCGGTCCTCGAGTTGCCAGTCTTCAACAAGGCCGGAAAAGGTATCGAAACCGTATACCATTCGGCGACATGCATCAAATGTGAGCCTCGTCGACCAGCCGATCCAGACACCCAGATCTAACAATAGCTCCTCAGAATTCTCAGCGCTGGGCCCCGCCAGTCGCGATGCTTCCCACAATAGCGTGTGGCCTCGAATCCTGCGACGACGCAAATCGGAAAGTGTCTGGCCGACGAACTTGCGATATTCTTCGTCATAAACGCTGATGTCCCGAGCATATAGATTTGGAATGTAGCGGTCCCGGTCCCGACGGGGAATTCGCGCGCATACGAGCAACAACAGAAGTGCGCCGATCGCGATGAGGAGGACCGTCCAGAAGTAACATGCGGTGGCCACGATGAGCGCGACGCCAACCAGAGCTGCTTTCCATAGCCGATGAATGGTCGTGCGATCTGCCTTCGGCATACGGTGAAGACTCGTCGGGCCCATTGTCCGCCTATCGACAATGCCCACCCGGTTCACCTCCTGGCGCGTAGCTGCCCTAGTACGTAACATCGCCCGACGGTTCAGTAAATTACACGATTGCCGCGCCAGATCAGTGCCTATCAGATCCAGCCGTCACATCCCTTCGCCGCGGGCTGGAGCTAGATCCGTGTTCGATGCATAGAGGTCAGCAAATGCGACTTTCGCGGCTTCGGGGTTGACTCAGGTTGCGGCAGTTCGCACTGAAGACGCCATTAAAGGCGCCCCGCCCGTTCCGCAGGACCGCCCGATGCAGGCGCGTGCTCACTTGGCTCCAACGAGACTTCGGGCCGCTCGCCGATCCATTCGAGCAGCGCGCACAGACCGTCGTCGAGCGTCCACTTCGGATGCCAGCCGAGCTCGTTGATCGCCGGCTCGATGTCGCAGCTCGCGGCGCGTACGTCGCCGTCGCGGAATTTCGGGACGACGGCCGGTTCGGGCGCGTCACACATGGCGGCGATCTTGTTGGCCAGTTCATGGATGGTGGTGGCATGGCCGGATCCGATGTCGAGACAGCGCGGCTGGGTTGCGGGCCGTTGCACCGCCGCGAACAGCGCATCGACGACAGCGTCGATGTAGACGAAATCGCGTACGATCCGGCCGTCTTCGTAGACTTCCAGCGCAAGCCCCTGGCGCGCCAACCGTGCGAAGAGCGCGACGATTCCGGTATACGAATTGGTCAGCGACTGACCGGGGCCGTAGACATTCTGCAAGCGCAACACGCTGAGGTTGGTGTCGTGCGCGGACGTCCAGGCGGCCAACAGGTGCTCCTGGGCGAGCTTGGTCGCCGCATACACGTTGGTGGGGCGGGGTTCGGTTCGGTCGGCCCGGCTCGGCAGCGGCACCGCCCGCTCCCCCGCGGGCCCTTGCGGATCCCAGACACCCGCGACCAGCTGCGCGTGGCTTCGAGGTCGCGGGTAGAAAATCTGCGAGCCGGACTGCCACGAGCCCTCGCCGTACACCGCCCTGGATGACGCCAGCACCAGTTGTTCGGGCACGAGTCCCGAGCGGCTCAATGCGTCGAGCAGTTGCGTGGTTCCGACGACGTTCACTGAGCCGTGCCGCGTCGCCTCGGACAGCGATTGCGCGGTCCCCGTCTCGGCGGCCAGGTGGACGATTTGGGAAGGGCGGAACAAGCGCAGCACCGCGTCGAAGTCGGGCGCGTGCGTGACGTCTCCGGTGAACAACCGCACGGACGGCGGCAGTTCGATCGGGCGATCTCCCCCGTGCACCTGTGGATGCAGGACATCCATCACGGCGACGTCGTATCCGGCCCCGACAAGGCGACGAGAGAGCGCCGACCCGATGAATCCCGCCCCACCGGTGATGAGCACGGACGCTGACACGGATCGACGCCTCCCTTTCGGATGCCGAGGAAAATAAGCGACCGGCGCACGTCGCCGATATCGCGGTCCGGTCGATCATATCGGGGACTTACCGCGAGGCCGCACCAAATGTGCGAAAGGCGCTAGGCCCAAGTCCCCCTGTGCCGATGGGCCATTGCGACGACCTCCATCATCGGCCTCGCGATGACCGGCCGGAGAATCCGGAAGAGCATGCTGTGGGACAAGCTACGAAAGTCCTCGTACGCGTTGCGGAAATCACTCTCACTTGACCGATAGGACTCGAAAACACGGTCCAACGTTGACATGTCGATGGGGCCGTCTTGCGCGGCCTGGCGGAGTGCGTCGTAGACCGTGGAAATCCAATCGGCACCGAAAAGATT
Organism: Mycobacterium sp.; assembly: GCF_025933915.1. Lineage (GTDB taxonomy): Bacteria > Actinomycetota > Actinomycetes > Mycobacteriales > Mycobacteriaceae > Mycobacterium. The sequence goes on along the minus strand of NZ_JAICZA010000091.1, from coordinate 13,273 downwards.
CGTCACCGCGCCGCAGTGCCGCTGCCGATGCAAACCGGGGGTGAGGAACTGCTCGATGGCGTCCTCGCCCTGGGCGTGTAGTTCGACCGGCAACTCCGTGGAGATGCGCTTGATTTCCCGGCGCCAGTCATCGAGAAGGTTCGCGTAGTCGACGAAAACCCGTGGTACGCCGCGGGTATTGCGTTCGGCCAGGACGTTGCACTTCAACCACAAGGCGCTCGCGAGCGCGGGAGAGACGCGCCAGGACTTCACGATCGACGAGATGACCTCTTGCGGATGACGTACCGCGATCACCGCGGCGACGTCGAACCCGGCCACGCGTGCCGCGTCGAACCACAGGTGGGACAGTGTCGTGATCCTGGGTTCTTTGATCACCACGAGCGGCGCCGGCGGCAGCGTGGACAGATACGCCGCGACTTTGGCGATGCAAGCCTTGTCCTCCGCGTGGGGCGAACCTTCATCCAGAAAGCGCAGTGAGGGGTCGTACCAATTGGTCCCAAGGCGGCGCAGGATCGTTTCGTTGAGCGAGATGGCCGCTCGCGGTTCCCAATACCCGAGCGGGTTGTTCGCGTCGGCGCCCAGCATCGCAGTCGGGAGCGTGCCACCGCACAGCGAGAGCACCCGGGTGAGCGCCGATGTTCCCGACCGTTGCGGCCCCAGCACGAAAAGGGCGACCGGGCGGTTCCCGGACCCGACGGGACGCCCGAGGGGGTCGGAGGAATTGACCACGTTTTCGACGGGCTTGGTCATCCGGGCCGATTTCATCGCGAATTCTGAACCTTTCACTGGTCGTGCGCCTGGGCGACTTTCGGAGTTTGGTTGATATCCAGAGGTTTCCGATCTGGGGCACGTGCGACCAAAGCGCAGGCAGCAATCCATTCGGAATCGACACCGTCGCGCTCACTACGATGTCAGACAGCTAAATCTCGGCCTTCTCAACAACTTCGGCAAAGAGGAGCCGACTTGCCGTGCTCCTCATGCGGAGTCAGGCTTGACGTGTGACCGGCAACTTCTGCCCCCGGGGAGAACCATCGAATCATTGCGCCCGCAACGGACTATAACCCGACACGAAGGGCCATGGTGCCGGGTTTACGAAACTGTTTCGCTTACTTGATCTTTGGGTCGGTGGCGAATCGCGCCTGTGTCGGCCTACGCCCAGGCTCCTCGGCGCCGATGCAGCATCGCGGCGACTTCGAGGATCCGCTTCACGATAAACGGCCTGAATACCCGGCGAATCACGCTGTTGGTGCGGGCATGGAATTCGGTGAACGCCGCGCGGAAATCACGCTCGGCCGCCTGATATGACTCGAAAACCCGATCCAGGGTCGACGCATGCAGGGGGTCGTCCTGCGCGGCCCCACGCAGCGCTTCATAGACAGCGGAAATCCAGTCCGCGCCGAAAAGGTCTGCCACCGGGCCGCCACATCGCTGGCGCCGAAGTTCGGGGGTGAGAAACTCCTCGATGGCACCCTCGTCGGCGGTGTCCATATCGATTTCGAGCGTCGCGGCAATGCGTTTCACCTCCCGGTGCCAGTCGTCGAGGAGGTTGCCGTAGTCGACGAACACGCGCGGGATGCCGCGGGTTTGCCGCTCGGCGAGCAGATTGTATTTGAGCCACAATGCGCTCGAGAGCTGCGGCGAGGTGTTGACGTACTTCGCCGCCGAAGCGACAACCTCGCGCGGGTGGCGCACCGCAATCACAGTGGCAATGTCGAAGCCGACCCCGCGCGCCGCCTCGAACCAGAGGCTGGACAGCGCCGTGATCCTCGGCTCCTTGATGACCACCACCGGCGCCGCCGGCAGGGTGCCCAGGTACGCCGTGATCTCCGCGACACAGGCGGCCTTTTCCTCGGCACCGAACGCGCACTCCTCCTGCAGGCGCAGCGTCGGGTCGTACCAGTTGCTGTCGTGGCGGCGCAGGATCATTTCGTTGAGCATGATGGCCGCGCGCGGCTCCCAATAGCCGCGGGAGTTGTTCCCGTCGGCGCCACACATTCCGGCCGGGAGCGTGCTACCGCACAGCGACAGAACCCTGGTAAGGGCCGACGTCCCAGACCGCGCCATACCCAGCACGAACAGCGCGACCGGACGAACCGCGGTTTCGGAGCGGGTGGACTGCTCCGGGAAATCGGCGCCGTCGGCGGGTTGGCGCGTCCGGCCAGCTCTCATCGGGGACCAACACCTTTCCGTCGCGCGTGTTACGGCCCCCGGGATCACGGGTCATTATGCATGAGTTTGCAATTTCTTGAGCGGAGTTCAATTACACCGTGCCCGGCACACCGTGGCCGATTCCAGAGGCGTTCTCGGAAACACGCATTCAGGTCGAGGACCTTCGATCTCTACGGCCCTTTTAATACCTCTAGATAAAGGGGAGATTGAGGTTTATGCAGCGCGAAGATCCGCAAGCGCCTTAGTCGCCAGCGGCGGTATGCGCGGACGGCTGCACATCAGCGACTACGCCGCCGCATCCGCGCGCTCTGCGCGTGAAGCGAGATTTGAGCTCAAGCGCACGCTTTTCCACCAGGAACCAGCTCAATGCGGCCAGCGGAAGGGTGGCGATGCCGGCAACAACGGCGAACGCGAGGGGATGCAAGAAGGCGAGGCCACAGATGACCAGCAACTGCTGTATAGGCCACGCGTAGATGTACACGCCATAGGACAGGTCCGTGCGTAATCTCAAGCGCTCGTGGTGGATCAGCGCTCCCGAGACGACGACGGCGTAGGCCAGCGGGATGGCGGCGAGTACCCGGTAGTTCGGCACCAGCAAGCCGGCCACCACCACGATGGCCGCGCTCACGGCGACCAGTGACCATCGAGCGGGAATCAAGTCCTGGAACTGATGCAGGAGCACTCCGGCGGCGAACACGAGGGCGAACCGCGCGATCATCTGCCAAAGCGTCTGCACGGTCGTCATCGTCGCCGGGTAAGAAACCACCGCCGCCGCCCCCAGGAACAATGCGAACACCACCGGAGCGGGCCACCGGCGCTTGAGCAGCCCGGCTACGCCAGCAACGGCAACGGCAACGTAGCACAAGAATTCGAAGATGAGGGTCCACAGCACCCCGTCCCACACACCCGGAAACGGGACGTCGCGCGGCGTCCCGTCGATACCGGCGTGGTAGACGTTCAATACGGCGTTGTTCAACACATACGCGATGGGCCCCGGAGACAGCAGCAGTTTGACGGCCGAACCGCCTTGGATCGCCACACCGATCGGGGCAATGACAAAAGCCACCACGATCAGGCAGGCCCACAGCCCCGGAAAGATGCGAAGAACCCGGGCGACGAAGTACTCGCGAAGCCGGGGGTTGCGAACCCAGCTCGCCGTGATGAGGAATCCCGATATCACGAAAAATCCGTCGACCCATACCTGGGTAAGAAGTTGCTCAACCGATGGGTAGATCTTGCGGCCGGTGAGCGGCCAGGAGTGGTGCAGGATGACGCCCGACGCCAGCACCAACCGCCAAACATTCAGCGCGTTGTTTCGGGTATCGAATGCCTGGGCAAGCCTCGGGCTCGCGGCCCCTGCCCGCTGTGGCCCGATGACGGCCGGGTTAGCGCTCACCTGGACGGTTCCCGTTGCCAGGGGCCCCGGTAGCGACATCGCAATGCGGCCATCAGCGCACCCGCAATACCCGGACGACCGACCGGCCGCGGGTGTGAGCAGGAACAGGCGGAGCAAACATCCGCACAGATTACATCCCCAGCAAAGTAGGGACAGCCCAACTCCATCTTCCGACCCGGCCGCTTCGAGCATCGTGTTGGTCTCAGCGGCGCTCAGTCTCGCGGCGCCGGCCCGGGCGTCTTTCGGGGCCCTCAGCCCGCGACAGCTCCCGGCTCGTAGAACGACGCCCCGAACTCGGTGACCGGGCGGAAGCCACGTTTGCGCGCCTTTTCCGCGGCCCTGCGGATCAGCGCATAAATTCCCACGAACGCCGCATGGTCGGTCATCACCAGCGGCGTCAGCAGCCGGTTGTGCACCAACGAGAATGCCACCCCCGAGGCGGGGTCGGCCCACCCGACCGAACCGCCCAACCCGACGTGACCGAAGCCGGGCATCACACCGCCGATCGGCAGGCTGTGATAACCCAGGTGAAATGCCAACGGCACGTAGATGTTTCGGTCCGGCCGCAGGCTGCGCTCACCCGTCAGGCCAGCCGCCAGCTCCCGGGAGAGGAATCGGATGCCGTCGACCTCGCCACCATTGGCGATGGCACCGTACATCCGCGCCAGGCCACGCGCCGTGGCCACCCCGTTGGCCGCCGGGATCTCGGCGTCGAGCAGGGGGGTGTCGCCTTGAACCGCGGCGATCATGCCCGGGAAATACATCGACCGGAATCCACCGGAAAGCTCGTTGGCGACCTTGCGTGAGACGTTGTTGACGATCGAACTGCCCAGGAGGTTCTGCGGCGCGACGATCTCGGCGACGCGCGTCGGCGCCCCGGCCGGCGGCCGGCCCAGGTACAGGCCGTCGACGCCCAGCGGCTCGGCGAGTTCTTCACGAATCAGCGTGCGCATACCTTTACCGGTCACCGCCCGGCCCAGACCCGACATCAGCCAGCCGAAGGTCAGCGCGTGGTACGCCGATTTGCCCAACAGCCGTCCGGGAGCAGCAGCGGCCAGCCGCTCCTCCATCATCACGTGATCGAGTAGGTCTTCCGTGGTGGCGCCGCGCAGACCCGAGAGGCCGGCCTGGTGCTGCATGACCTGGCGCACCGTCATGTCGGCCTTGCCGTTGGCCGCGAACTCGCGCCAGTATTCGGCGACCGGGGCGTCGTAGTCGATGAGCCCCCGGTCGGCAAGCCGGTGGATGACGGTGGCGGCCATCCCCTTGGTCGCGGAGAAAACCATCGGGGCGGTGTTCTCCGACCACGGCCGCTGGCCGCCCCGGTCGGCAAAGCCCGTCCAGACGTCCACGACGGGCTGGCCGTCGACGTACACGGCCAGCGCCCCGCCACCGAACCGGCGGGCGGGGAACATGCTGGAAAAGCTACGAACGACGCAACCGAAGTGTGAGTCCGCCGCGCCGGACACACGGTGACCTGCGTCAAGGTCATCGTGAACACGGACCGCGCGGCGATTGACTCGGCTTTCCACCGTCACACTTTAAATTTACTTGGATTACACACCCGACAGGAGCGATATCCCGATTATTTACCTATCCGTTAGCTCGACGCGGCCGTCAATATTTGCTGCGCCGCCAGGGCCGGAGTTAGCTCCCCCGCCTTGACCATTCGCTCCACGTCGGCCCGGATCTTGCGCACCGCGGGGCTGGACGCCAGCCGGTCTAAAACCGTGTCGCGCACCATCTGCCACGTCCAGTCGACCAACTGAGATCGGCGGCGCGCCTCGAACTCCCCCGCCTCGGTGAGCACCTGGCGATGACGTTCGATGGTCTCCCAGAGTTCGTGCAGGCCGGTTCCCTGGGCCGCACTCATGGTGAGAACGGGCGGCCGCCAGAGGGTTTCACGCGGGTGTATCAACCTGATCGCCCCGGACAGCTCGCGCGCGGCCGACCGTGCCTCGGCGAGGTGCTTCCCGTCGGCCTTGTTCACCACGACGATGTCAGCCAGCTCCAGCACGCCCTTCTTGATGCCCTGCAGCTGGTCGCCGCCGCGCGCCAGGGTCAGCAACACGAAGGTGTCGACCATGTTGGCCACCGTCACCTCGGACTGACCGACGCCGACGGTCTCGATCAAGATCACGTCGAAACCGGCGGCCTCCAGCAACACCGTCGTTTCGCGGGTGGCTTTGGCCACACCGCCCAAGGTGCCCGACGTCGGCGACGGCCGAATGTATGCATCCGGATGGATCGCCAGGCGCGCCATCCGGGTTTTGTCACCGAGGATCGAGCCGCCGGTGCGCGTCGACGACGGGTCGACGGCCAACACCGCCACGCGATGACCGAGTTCGATCAGATGCATGCCGAGCGCCTCGATGGCGGTGGACTTCCCTACCCCGGGGATCCCCGTGATGCCCACGCGATGCGCGTTACCCGAGTCGGGCGTCAGCTCCAGCAGCAGCTGCTGCGCCTTCTCGTGATGGTCTCCGCGGGTGGACTCCAGCAGCGTGATCGCTCGCGGCAACGCCGCGCGGTCGCCGTCGCGGACCGCCTTGGCCAGCTCCTCGACGTTCATTTCCACACCGCGAGACTGTAACTGGCAACGCATTTCCCGAGTGAGGCCGTCGGTAGTTGCAGTCTCGCGGCCATTAGCGGAGGTCGTAACCCAGCCGCTCGGCGAGCTTGTGCAGCAAGCCGATTGCGGCGTCGGCGATCACCGTCCCGGGTGGGAAGATGGCGGCGGCCCCGGCCTCGTACAGCTCGTCGAAGTCCCCGGGCGGAATGACGCCGCCCACCACGATCATGATGTCGGGCCGCCCCACTTGGGCCATCGCTTCGCGCAGCGCCGGCACCAACGTCAGGTGACCGGCCGCCAGCGAGGACACCCCGACCACGTGCACGTCATTGTCGGCGGCCTGGCGGGCCACCTCCTCGGGCGTGGAGAACAGCGACCCGACGTCGACGTCGAAGCCGATGTCGGCGAACGCAGTCGCGATCACCTTCTGGCCCCGGTCGTGGCCGTCCTGACCCATTTTGGCCACCAGAATCCTGGGGCGGCGACCGTCCGCTTCCGCGAATTTCTCGACGAGTTCAGTTGCGCTGGCCATGTTTTCGGCCTTTCCAGCTTCGTCGCGGTAGACGCCGGCGATGGTACGAATCTCCGCCTGATGGCGGCCATACACCTTCTCCAGCGCGTCGGAGATCTCGCCGACGGTGGCCTTGGCGCGGGCCGCGTCGATGGCCAACGCCAACAGGTTGTTGCCCAGCCCATCCTCACCGGCGCGACCATGGGCCGCCGCGGCACGCGACAACTCCGCCAGCGCGGCGTCGACGGCCTCTTGGTCGCGGCTTTCCCGCAGCTCCTTGAGCTTGGCCAGCTGCTCGGCGCGGACCCGGCTGTTCTCGACCTTGAGGACCTCGACCTCCTGGTCCTCTTCGACCTGGTACTTGTTGATCCCGATCACCGGCTGGATCCCGGAGTCGATGCGGGCCTGCGTTCGCGCCGCCGCCTCCTCGATGCGCAGCTTGGGGATCCCGTCGCTGATCGCCTGGGCCATGCCGCCGTGCTCGGTGACCTCGGCGATGTGGGCACGGGCCTTTTGCGCGAGCTGATGGGTCAGCCACTCCACGTAATACGAGCCCGCCCACGGGTCGATGGGCCGCGTGGTGCCCGACTCCTGCTGCAAGACCAGCTGGGTGTTGCGGGCGATGCGGGCCGAGAAGTCGGTGGGCAGTGCCAGCGCCTCGTCCAACGCGTTGGTATGCAGCGACTGCGTGTGCCCCTGCGTCGCGGCCATCGCCTCGATGCAGGTGCGGGCGACGTTGTTGAAGGCGTCCTGTGCGGTCAGCGACCAGCCCGAGGTCTGCGAATGTGTGCGCAACGAAAGCGATTTGGCGTTCTTCGGATTGAACTGGCCGACCAGCTCGCTCCACAGCAGCCGGCCCGCCCGCAGCTTGGCGACCTCCATGAAGAAGTTCATCCCGATGCCCCAGAAGAAAGACAGGCGGGGCGCGAATTTGTCGATGTCCAGCTCGGCGTCCAGGCCGGCCTTGATGTAGTCGACACCGTCGGCCAGCGTGTAGGCCAGCTCCAAATCCGCTGTGGCGCCGGCCTCCTGGATGTGATAGCCGGAGATCGAGATGGAGTTGAACTTGGGCATCTTCGTGCTGGTGTAGGCGAAGATGTCGGAGATGATGCGCATCGACGGCTTGGGCGGATAGATGTAGGTGTTGCGCACCATGAACTCTTTGAGGATGTCGTTCTGGATGGTGCCGGCCAGCTTCTCAGGCGGAACACCCTGCTCCTCCGCGGCCACCACGTACAGCGCCAGAATCGGCAACACCGCGCCGTTCATGGTCATCGACACCGACACCGTCGACAGGTCGATACCGTCGAACAGCTGCCGCATGTCGAGGATGGAATCGATTGCCACACCGGCCATTCCGACGTCACCCTGGACGCGGGGGTGGTCGGAGTCATACCCGCGGTGGGTGGCCAGGTCGAAGGCCACCGACAGACCCTTCTGGCCCGCCGCCAGGTTGCGGCGGTAGAACGCGTTGGACTCCGCGGCGGTGGAGAAACCGGCGTACTGCCGAATCGTCCACGGCTGGTTGACATACATCGTCGGGTACGGTCCGCGCACGAACGGCGGTTCACCGGGGAAACTGTGCAGCGGATACCCGTCGGCCTCGACGGCGGCGCGGTCGGCGGCGATGTAGACCGGTTTAACGTCGATGTCTTCCGGTGTATGCCATTGCAGCTGATCGGGTGTGTACCAGTGCGCGGCCGCCGCCGCGGCGACGTGTTCGGTGACGGCGGCCTCGGTCGCCGGTGCGATGGTCCGTTCGCTGTGCAGCGGCACATCGGCGAAGCTGCCGACAGCAGGTGCGGTGGTCGTCATCGTAACTAGCCTCCCTCAGGCCCCTAGCCGCGCGAGCAGATCCGACAGAGCTTCGACCGCATTGATTTTCGCGGTCAGGAATTGGTCCGGCTGGTGCTCGGCCTCAGCCACGGCCTTTTCGGGCCCGGCCAGATACACCCGGGAAATGCCGGCGCCCCGCGCCGCGTGCACGACGCCGGACGCCTCATCCTGGTAGCGCTTGTCGGTGCCGCAGATGACCGCCACCGTCGGCGACCCCGCTTCGGCCACCGCCGCCGCGACGCCGGCCGCATCTACGGTTCCCGGGTTGATCGCCTCGATACCCCCGGACGCCAACAGATTCGAGGCGAACGTCGCGCGAATGTTGTTCTCCGCCAGCGGACCCACGGGCAGCAACAGCGCGCGCGGGCGCGAGCCGGTGCGGGCCAGGTAGGCGTCGGAACGGTCGCGCAGGGCTTCGAAGTCCGCGGCGTATCGCACCAGCTTTCCGGCGGCCAGCGGCGAGTACGACGAGTCGCTTTGCGGCAACGGCGGTTCGGTGAGGTTGGGGAACTCGTTGACGCCGGTGATCGCGGTCCGGCGGTGCGCGATGTCGTCGCCGCGGCGGGCCGCCACCTCGGCGATCTGGCCGGCGATGAAGTCGCTCGCCTGGGTGAATCCCCCGTGCGCCTCGATGGCCTGGAACTGCTGCCAGGCCTGCTCCGCGAGCCGACCGGTGAGGTCCTCCACGAACCACGACCCGCCCGCGGGGTCCAGCACGCGGCCCACATGGGACTCTTCGAGCAGCAGCAGCTGGGTGTTGCGTGCGATGCGCCGCGCGAAACTCGTTGCTATGTCCGGGAATCCGCCGTCGATCGCCACGTCGAACGGGAACACCAGCAATGAGTCGGCGCCGCCGACACCGGCGCCGAAGGCAGCCAGGGTGCAGCGCAGCATGTTCACCCAGGGGTCGCGCTGGGTCATCATCGGCAGCGAGGTCTCTGCGTGGATGACGGCCGCACCGGAATCCGGTTCGCCGACGACCTCGGCGACCCGCGCCCACAAATTACGCGCCGCGCGGAACTTGGCGATCGTCATGAACTGGTCGTCATCGGCGGCGAACCGGAAGCTGATCTGCCGCAACGCCTGGCCGATCGGCATCCCGGCTTCGGTGAGCACGCGGAGGTAACTCACCGCGGCCGCGACGCCGGCGGCCAGCTCCCAAGTCGCGTTGGCGCCCAGATTGTGGAAGGCGGGCCCGTCGACCGTGATCGCGCGCACGCCCGTGTGCTCGGCGGCCCGCTTGGCGATGGCGACCACGTCCCCGATCTTCGGTGCCGGCCGCCCACTGAGCGTCGCCGTCAGCGGGTCGCCGCCCAGGTCGATCGACAAGGTGGCGCGCTGGTCGGGCTCCACCTCGTCGGCCAGGGCCAACGCGACATCGCCGGCCGCCGCGTAGTCGGCGCCGGCTTCGAGGATCAGCGGCGCCATGCTCAGGTAGACACCCTGCAGCGTCTCCGCCAGCTGGTCGGGCGCCACGCCGGACTCGCCGATCCGCAGGACCAGGGCGCTGGCCCCGTTGCCGAGCGCGTCGAGCACCGCCGAGTTGACGTCCTTTGCCGCGACGCCGGGCACCGGGGTGGCCGGGAACGCCTCGGCAACCCGCCAGCCGGTCTTGACGTCGCGCAGGGCGTCGCCGCCGCGCACGTAGGGCCATTCGCCGGGCAGCGGGGGTTCGGGCAGCTCGTCGAGCGCGGTGTAGAGGGCGCGAATCGCAATCCCGTCATACGTCGGGGTTTCCAGCAGCCGCTCCGGCGCGTCCCCGAGCTGCTCGGGGTCCTTCCGGGTGCTTTTGGCCAGCACTCCGGCGACCGCACTGCGCCAACGCCCGCGAACCTGTTCGAGGCCGGCGAGCTCGGGTACATCAATGGACACCGATTGCTCCCTTTTCCCAGCATTTGGGCTACAGCTTTGGGGATACCACTTAGCTAATGAGGCTAATTGATGGGTGCTCGTGGCTAAAAACCGCCGGGTGCGGCGACCGGGCCGGACCCGGGAGGAAACGCCAGCCCTGTGCAACGCCATATTCACCTGCGCCCCGTAACCTTGGACGACGTGACGGGTTCCGCCACCAGCAACATCACCGCAACGCTTCGTGATCTCGGCTGCGCCATCGGCGCGGCGGCGCGAAGTGTGTCTCGGTCACGGATCGTCTGGACAGTGGTGGGCATCACAGCGCTGCTGGTGGCGGCATGGTGGCTTCCGCTGCCCTCACCGGTGCAGATGCGCGACTGGGCGCAGTCCCTCGGACCGTGGTTCCCGCTGGCGTTCCTGGTCGCGCACATCGTCGTGACGGTGGTGCCCATTCCGCGCACCGCGTTCACCCTGGCCGCCGGTTTGCTCTTCGGCCCACTGATGGGCGTCACCATCGCGGTGGTCGCCAGCACCGCGAGCGCGATGATCGCCATGCTGCTGGTCCGCGCGGCGGGCTGGCGGTTGAGCCGCCTGGTGCGGCACCGATCGATCGACACGGTGGAAGAACGGCTGCGGCAGCGGGGGTGGCTGGCCATCGTGTCGCTGCGATTGATTCCCGCGGTGCCGTTCTCGGCGCTGAACTACGCCGCCGGTGCATCGACAGTGCGAGTGCTGCCGTATGCCTTGGCGACGCTGGCCGGACTGCTGCCCGGCACCACCGCCGTTGTGGTCCTCGGCGACGCGCTGGCCGGTCACCCCAGCTCGCTGCTGTATCTGGTGTCGGCGGTCACCAGCGCGCTCGGACTGGCGGGGCTGATCGTCGAGGTCCGCCATTTCCGCCGGCACCACCGCCGCGCGCACCGCCGCCTCGATGACGACCGCTCCCCCGAGCCGGCCACCATCAGCTGATCGACCAACTTCGTTGAGAGCGCCGCGCGAGGCGGCAAAGATCGATCTAATGGGGGCGTGGACGCGCTGGACTTCGCCAGCTGGGGGGCGTCATACTCTCCGGCTCGTACCGATGCGCTCCCGCTCAGTGCCCTGGTGTTGGCGGTGCTCGCCGTGTTGGGCTTCCTGCCCAGCCGGACCCAGCGGCGTCGCAGCCCGAAGACGCGTGCGCTCGCCGACGTAGGGCCGCGGCGCGCCAAACTGCACACCACCTTGCTCACCCTCGCGGCGGTGTGCAGCACCATCGCCCTGGTGGCAGCCATCTGTTTGTTTCCCAAGGCCGCCACCCCGGAACAGCAGCCACCCCCGCCGCCGGCCCTGGCGCCGATCGACCTGCCCGCGGCCAGCGCCATCGGACCGGGCGCCGGAATTTACGTCGACTACGCCGACGGCTCCGGTGGAATGGGTTGCACCGCAGGGTTTCTGGTGCACACCAGTGGCGGCCAGGCCGGAATTCTCACCGCCGGTCACTGCAACCGTCCCGGCGCGCCGAGCAGGGTGACGATGAACCTGGGCGGGGTCCTCCCCTACACGACGCTGGGCACGTTCAGCCGGACCATCAACGAGGGGGTGCACGACGAGCAGCACGACATCGGCCTGATCACGCTGGACCGCGACAACGTACCCCAGTCCTCGGCGATCGCCGCGTCGTTGCCGGTCACCAGCGTCGCCACCAATGTGCAAGTCGGCCAGCAGTTGTGCAAATTCGGCATGGGCTCCGGCGCCGACGCCTGCGGACAGATCGTGGAGATCACCGGCAGCAAGGTCGTGTTCCTGGCGGGCGGCCAGTGCGGCGATTCGGGCGGCCCGGTGTACCTCTACCAAAGCGACGGCACCGTGAGCGCCGTCGGCATCCTCATCCGCGGCGGTGACCCCTACACCCCCAAAGGCGGGTGCGCGGCCCGGGCCAAATTCTCCGTCGCCGAGCTGGTGCGGCCCTGGCTGGACACGTGGCGTCTGACCGCCGTCACCGCACCGTCTTCCCCGGGCTGACCCGCTGTTACCAGGCGGCTCGAGCCCGACGTTCATTCTTCAGGTCCACTTCAGACTGACTTCCTACCGTCGCGACAAGCGGTGCGAGAAGGACGATTTCGCACCGCCGGGGTATGGAATCGCCATTGGAAGAATGGATGGGCCGAATGAAATTCAAGCAACTCATCGCTGGTTCGTTGCTCGCGGGGACCCTCGGGGCCGCCGTGGCCGGCATCGGCGCCGCGGTGGCGAGCGCGGATCCCCCGCCCCCGCCACCTCCGGGGCAGCCCGGGCCGCCGCCGGGTGGACCGTTCGGTCCGCCACCGCCCGGGCCGGGCGGACCGCTTGGACCACCGCCTCCGCCGGGGCCGGGCGGACCGGTGCATCAGCCGCCACCGCCGGGATGGTGATTCCGGTGGCGCGCTAGCGCTGCCCGAGCGGTGTTCGCGCCGAACGGATTTCGGCGGCGGCCACCGCTCGCCTTCGGCCCCGTTACGCCCTCGGCAGCGTGAGCCGGAATCGAGCGCCGCCCTCGTGGGGCAGACACACCAGTTCCCCGCCATGGGCACGCGCCAGCGCCCGCGCAATCGCCAGTCCCAGCCCGGCGCCGCCGTGGTCGCGGGCGCGCCCGGCGTCCAGGCGCACCAGCCGCTCAAAGACGCGATCCCGCTCGTCGTCCGGGATGCCGGGGCCGGTGTCGGTGATGATGACCTCCGCGATGTCGTCGTCGTGTGCGCGAAGATCGATGGTGATGGCTCCGCCGGCCGGCGTGTACCGGCGGGCGTTGTCGAGCAGGTTGGACACGACCTGCGACAGCCGGGTCGCGTCGACTTTGAGCGTCAGCGCGGTCAAACCGGTCCGGCTGACGCTGATCTGCGGTGCCAGCAGGGCGGCCCTGTCCGCTTCGCCATCGAGCACGGCGGCCACGTCGACGTCCTGCAGCTCGAGCGCCAGCCCG
>NZ_JAICZA010000062.1 GCF_025933915.1 Mycobacterium sp. | reverse complement strand
TCGAGCGTCAATACCACAAATGCCTCGACTACGAGATGCCCGAACCCCTGGAGCACTACCGCGCGCTGCTGACCGCCCTGGCGCGCCTCGCCGGCACGCATCGCTCCGGCCGGCTGCCGGCGGAACTGACCGCGCCCTTTCCCGTGGACGTGCAGTCCGCGACGGTGGGGGAGCGGCCGCCGCTGTCCACGGAGAAGCTGGAACGGCGGGTGAACCAACTGGCCGAATTCGCGCAGACCCATCCCGGGCTGCTGCCGGCGGCTGTCGGCTCAGCGGAATTTCTGGTCTGCCTGCGTGACGACGTGCCCCGCGTGGCGCTCCACGAGCGTGCGCTCGCACGCCAACTGGCCGACGACCCCGACTATGTCGCGCTGTGCCACTGGAACGCCAACATCGACAACGCGTGGTTCTGGCGTGACACCGACGGCGCCTTGCGCTGCGGCTTGATGGACTGGGGATGCGTCGGCCAGATGAACCTGGGCATGGCCCTGTGGGGCGCCATGTCCGGCGCCGAAACTGACATGTGGGAAACCCATCTCGACGAGCTGCTGCACCTGTTCGTCTCGGAATTCGAGCGCTGCGGCGGTCCGCACCTCGACCCGGCCCGGTTGCGCCGGCACATGCTGCTGTATGCGGCCGCGATGGGGGTCGCCTGGCTGTTGGACGTACCGGCCTTGATCCGCAAGCGATTCGACACCGTGCCGCGCACCCGCAAGGACCCGCGCATCAGGGACGACGAAAGCGTGCGCGCACCGCTGCAGATGCTGTCGAACCTGCTGAGTTTGTGGGAACGACACCGCGTAGGGGACTTGCTCGATACCGCGCTGACTTAGCGTCAAACCGCCTCGTCGTCTTCGTCGTCGTCTCTATCGCGCAGAAGCTTCTCCGGGTGGTGGAAGGTGTTGGTGCGGGGTTGGCCGCGAACTGCGGAAGTACGTTCTAAACAGATGATGCGTGTCGTTCGTGGAGCGATAGCGACGTCATCCTCGGATAGAGGATCGCTGGACCGAGCCATCTAGCAACGAAGCGGCGTAGTGTGAGGCCTTCGCGCGGGGGCTGCCCAGGATCGGTCAGAATGGACTGCACAGTGCGCAAGGTCATTTCAGCAAGCTCACGCAGCGCAGCGGTGTCGAAGCCGTGAAGCTTCCAATCGACATCGAGGCGGTGGAAGGCCGACAAGCAGAAAATAATCGCTGTGTCGGAGGTGAGCGAGATGGCAGCTTCGCCCTCAGGTGACTGGGTAAGCAAGCTCTCCAACTGTGGATCGCCGGTGAGGTTCTCGACTGCGAACGAAACTATTTCGACGATCGCAGTGACCGGGTCGTTTAGGCCGCTGACATGGTGGACAACTTGGTCGATGAAACCGTTGACCGCACGCATTGCGCTGGCAATGAGGAGCGCGTCGGCGTTGGGAAAGTACCGGTAAACCGTCTGACGAGTGACTCCGAGCCTTCGGGCGACGTCGGCAAGCCGTATCGTCGACCCGTGTTCAGCGATCACGTCGTCTACCGCATCCAGAATGCGGGCGATTGCCTCCTCGTCCGAGGCTGGTGTGACACCCGCCCAGCCGCGACTACGCATCCGCTGCCACAACCATTTCGCTGTCGAACTCGATCTCAAGTGTCGTCGGGCCGGTCATACCGAGCAGGGATTTCCACGGCGCAGGAGCGATGCGGTGGGGTGCGGTGAGACGTCGGGTGAGGACTATAAGTGCTTCCGCCAATTCCCGGCGTGCGAGGTTCGCCCCTAGGCAGTAGTGCGCGCCACCACCGAAAGTCAGAATCGCGGGCACGTCCTTACGCGCGATGTCGAACCGATCTGCATTCTTATAAATCGCTGGATCACGGTTGGCTGCAAAGGTGTTCACGACCACCAAGGTCCCCGCCGGAAACATGTACCCACCAAATTCGGCATCCTCGGTAGCGGCTCGCACCGCGACACAGACCGCCGGCGAGTGCCGCATGCTCTCCTCAACCGCCTGCATCGCAAGCTCTGGCTGGTTGCCCAGCTTTGCCCATTGATCCGGATGCTCGCACAGCACCTGCACCGAGGCGGCCAGTTGGTGTCGGGTGGTGTCCGTCCCCGCCATCAGGAAGCCAGCCACCAGCATGCGCAGTTCATCGAGATTGAGCCGGTCGCCCTCGCTTTCGGCGCGGATAAGCTCAGACAGTAGATCATCAGTCAGGTGACTCCGGCGTGCGGCGACCATGTCATCGACGTAGGCGTCCAGTTCGTTCCACGACCGCATGATCGCGGCTTCATCGAAATTGGCCTCGGGCTGAATGTTGAAAGCCTTGAAGATTTCGTCGGTCCACCGCGCGAAAAGATTCCAGTCTTCGCGAGGCGCACCGATCAGCGCACACATGATCGGGGTGGGATAGGGCCGCGCGATGTCGGTCACGACGTCGCATCGACCGACCTCTACTACTTGATCGATCAGTGCGTTCACCACCTCATGAATCGTGTCCTGTAACGGTGACGTCGCGCGCGGAGTGAACGCCCTCGACACCAGTTTGCGTAAGCGAGTATGTGGCGGACCATCGAGACCCAGAAGGCTGCTCATCAGCTTGTCGTACAGCGGGCCTGAGGTGACGCCCTGTGCTGCCAGCGTCAGGCCGGGTGGCAGCCTGAATCTGCTGTCGCGCAGCATATTTCGCGCCAGATCGTAGGACAGTATTTCCGGACCGAGAGGGCCAATGGCGATGGGCGCACGCGATTGCGCAGTGCGCACGTCTTCGAGGATGTCCTGCGGAGTGGCGTCAAGGCCGTAGCTGAACGTGGGTAGGTCCGCTTCGAGGACATTGGGGGCGGCGCTGTTCATGGTCATGGATGTCTCATCTTCCGATGGTGGCGGACAGCCGGGTACGGACATTTCTTCCTTGACTGTATGACCATCGTCCGGAACCGTCAATGTGCGGCGACGTATTACGAGGTGAATCGGTAAATCTTCCGCCGTGGTCATACGATCTTTCGTTTAGCGTCGGCATCTGTACCTTCCAGCACATGTGACAGGCGGCGGCTTTCGCGGGTTCGCTCGACGAGGCGGTTACCCGGAAGCGCGGGCACGGTCCTGACCCGGCGAGTTTGGCCAGGCGGGCCTCGGCGTCATCGCGGGCCGCGGTGTCGATCCAGCCGGGTAGTTGGTGGTAGAACGTCCGGATCACCGCGACCTGGCCGGCTCCGAGCTTGCCGGCGCGCTGGGCGGCGGCGGTGGCGGCCAGGACGGGTGGCACGGGTTCACCGGTCAGCCCATGGCGTGGACCTAGATCGGCGGCCTCTTTGACGCGCCGGGAGGCTTCGGCGCGGCTGATCAACACCGATTCGGTCAGTGCGTGGGACAGCGTGCCGCCCAGTTCCTGGGATGGGGCCTGGCGGGCAAGGGAATTGATCAGCGGATGCTCGATGGCCGGGATGCGCCGGCGCAACCTCTCGCAGCGCTCCAACACCGCCAATTGCTGCTGGACGTTCAATGCGTCGAGCACCAGCGCGCAGGCGCGGTCCACCTCGGCCTCGAGCGCGTCGAACACCGCGTCGACATCGGGCAGACCAGTTGAACTCACACCGCCGAACTAGCGGCGACCACCGACAAGAATCGCCGCATTGTGACCACTGAAGCTAAAGTGACACAGGGGATTACAACACCGGAGCCGCTTAGGCTAGGTCCACACCGGGCTGGTGGTCAGCACCTCGGCGCCATCCTCGTTGATGTGGACGGTGTCGCGGCGGAAGACCGCGCCGATGCCCTGCTGCCACACGTAGCCGGTGATCGCCAACACCATGCCCGCGTCGAGTTGGTCGTGTTCACCCGCGGTCACCAGTGTTTCGGACACGACGGGCGGGTCGAAACCCAGCCCCAGCCCGTGTGCGATCGGCATCGGCGGTATCGGCTCACCGGCCGCCTCATAGGCGGCAAGCAGATCTCTAGTGGGGGCGCCGGGGCGGCAGGCGGCAAGGATCTTGTCGTACAGCGTGTTCGACCGCGCGAAGAGTGCGCGGGCCCCGTCGCTGACGGCATCGTCGGCGGGCCAGGTTCGGCCGACCTCGGCGACGTAGCCGTTCGCCAGCGCGCCCGCGGCGAACGCGACGAGGTCGCCCGATCGGATCTCTTGCGCAGCGGCGCGACGCCACGGGTGTTCCCGCGACGTCACCCAGGCGGCGTCCTGGGTGGCCGGTGTGCTCACCCCACCGGCGGCCATTGCCTCCATCATCATCCCGGCCAGGGTCCGCTCCGAGACGCCGGGTGCCAATTCGGCCCGGGCAGTGGCGAGTCCGCGTTCGGCGACACGAAGGGCCCGATCCATCGCGGCGATTTCGTCGGGTGTCTTGATGCGCCGCGCCGCACGCATCGCCGGCTCGGCGTCGACGAGTTCGGCGTTGGGAAACGCGTCGGGCAGCAGCGCGGCGAATGTCGGTGTGATCGCGTCGGTTCCGACCCGGCGCGCCGTTTCGGCGCCGTCGACCTTTCTCAGCACGTCGATGAGCGTCATCGGGTTCCACGCCAGCCCGTAGAGGTGATTGTGGTCGATCTCCTCGGGGACCCCCTCGTCGTCGGTGCTGTTGAGGTAGATGTCTCCGGTGGCACGCACCAGCACACACATCGGACCGAACGGTCGCGTCCCGGCTATCCACAGTTGCGGCGCGCCGGTGACATAGCGAATGTTGGCCTGCCGTCCGAGCACCAGGATGTCGAGACCGTGCTCGTCCATCTGGGTCAGCGCCCGTTCCCGGCGCCCGGATCGCAGCGCCCCGGGGTCGGGCAGAACCTCAGTCGCCATAGGGGGAATAGGGGTAGTCGGTAATCGGCGCGAAGCCGTCTTCGGTGATCACCACGATCTCTTCACTGCGATAGCCTCCCGTTCCGTCCTCCCACACCACGGGTTCCAGGACCAGAACCATGCCAGGCGGAAAGACGAAGTTGTCGTCGAACTCCTCACCGAGATCCGTTCCGATCATCGGCGCCTCGGCGGGATAGGTGCCGATGCCGTGCCCCAGATAGAAATGCGGCAGCCACGGTTTGCGCCCACCGTTGGCCGCGATGGCCGCGCGCGCCAAATCGCCCGACGTCACACCGGCTTTGGTCACCCCCAGCACCGCGTCCAGGATTGTCCGCCACTGCCGGAACTGGTCCTGCTGCTTCGGCGTGGGTGGCTTGCCGACTATCCAGGTTCGCCCGAAGTCGGAACAGTATCCGTGGTAGGTGATGCTGATGTCGGTCCACAACACGTCGCCGGCCGCCAGCTGACGATCGGTGGGCAGCAGCGGCAGCGCGAGGTCCCCATGCGTCGTCCACACCCCGGCTTCCCGCGAGCTCGGCATCACCTGCCAGATCGCCTCCAGCATGTTGGTGGTGGCGCCCAGCTCGAATGCGCGACGGACGAATGTGGCCGAGAGGTCGATCTGGCGCACACCCGGCACCAGTGCCTGCTGCACGTCCACGATGGCCTGTTCGGTGATGCGGGCCGCCCGGCGCAGACAGGACAATTCGTCGCGCGTCTTCACCAATTGCGCCGCGCCGACCACGATCGCGGCATCGGTCGGCGGCCCGGCGGGGAAAAGCGTGGGCGCCGCCCGCCGCATCGCTCCGGTGAGTTCGTCGACGGCGATGCGGGCTCCCGGCGCGACGAGTTCGGCGAGTTTCCGCGCGAAAGCCTCGACACCGTGGTCGAATTCGAGGTAGGCGGGGCCGTGCAGATGGTCGTCGGGAACCGGTGCTTCCGCGGCTGCCCCGCTGCGGAACGGCATGAACAGGTGCGGGTGCACGTCATCGGCGAGCACGACCGCAACGGGGCGCTCCACGTGCGACAGGCCCGCGTCCAGCAGCGGCCAACTGGCCCCGGTGGCGTAGCCGACGTAGCCGTTGAGGAGAAGGATCAGCGCGTCGACGCCGTGTTCGGCCATCGCGGCCCGCAGCCGCGCTCCGGTCTCCGCGCGCATGCGGACCCAATCCGGCTCGTCGGGGATGTCAAGCACCGAGCCGAGGGTAGTCGCCGAATTCGTCATGCTGAAATTCCCAGGAACTTCTTGATGTTCCCGCCGACGACACGTACGGCGTCCTCGGGACCGACGGCGTCGACGACCGCGGACAGCGACCTCTCCGAGTAGCCGAAGGTGCTTTCGTTGTGTGGGTAGTCCGACGACCACATCACCTTGTCGATGCCGATCTCGTTGATCTGCCCCAGGCCCAGCGGGTCGACCATGAACGAGGCGCACATGTGCGCCTTCCAGTAATAGCGGATGTCACGATCCGGCTGGTGCGCCAGCATGTGCCGATACGAGGCCAACACGTGCTCGGCGTCCTGCAGTGCCGTTGGCACCCAGGCGATTCCACCCTCGAACCAGCCGATCCGCAGCCTCGGATGCCGGTCGAGGATACCGCCAAAGATGTACTTGGAGAACATTTCTCGGAACGAGTCGATGTTGACCATCATCGCGACCGCCACGCTGTTGACCTCGCTGGGGAACTTGGGCTGACTCTCGCCGATGTGGTGCGTGACGGGCAGGCCGGACTCTTCGATCTCGTCCCACACCGCGCTCATCGCCGTGCTGGAGTAGTCGATCGGCTGACCGTTGCCGTCGTTGCCCGGGCTGATGGGCATCAGAAACGTTGTGAGCCCCAGCGACTTCAGTTCGGTGAGCGTGCGGCGCGCGCCGCGGGGATCCCACCAGTTGATCAAACCGACTCCGTAGCAATGCCCGTCGGAGCGTTCCTGAACCTCGGCGATGTGCTCGTTGTAGACGCGGAAGATGCGCTCGCGAATCTCGTGGTCGGGATGGTGGAACAGCGCGAGCACCGCGTTGGGGAAGGCCAGTTCCTTGTCGACGCCGTCTTCGGCGAGCTCACGAACCCGGGCTTCGACGTTGTTGGTGGCCGCCCCGGCCAGATCGTCGTACTGCATGAGCACCGCACTGAAATCGCCGACCACCATCGACTGTCCGGGCGGTCCGAGCAGATACGCGCCGTCCTCATACCAGATCCGCGGGGCCTGATCTTTGAGCTCGTCGGGAAAGCGCTCGTAGAAGATGTCGTCGGCCACCGAGATGTGGTTGTCGGCGGAGAAGACTTCGGTGCCGGCCGGCAGGCCGGTGTTGAATTCCGCGGCGTGACCGCGGCGGTCCTTGGGTGCGCCGATGACACCGTCGGGGTACAGGGTGTGGGCTGGGCCGGACATCATCGTCCCTTCATGGGGAATCACTCATCGTTGTGGATCTCAGCCGGGATACCTGACGCCGGTGAGCTGTTCGGAGAGCTGCCACAGCTGCGTCATGTCGGTCTCGTTGCGTGCCGACCGGGGGACGCGGGCGAAAGTCACTCCGCCCCTGACCGTTTCATAGAAGCCGCGCGGACCGTAATACGTGGCACCCCGGGCGTCCGGGGACACCGCGGCATACAGCGTCGGCTTGATGCCTTCATCGACGTCGAGCCACATGAACGGCAGTGCCCGCCACGTCAGGCGCGTGAACCGCGCCTGCAAGGTCGGCGTGGTGCGGCCGTAGGAGGCGCCGCTGAGCAGGTTGGTCTTCGCCAGTCCGGGGTGCGCGGCGTTGGACATCAGCCCCCATCCGCCATGGCGGCTGCGCCGATCCAATTCGACGGCGAACATCAGTTGGGCCAGTTTGGCCACCCCGTAGGCGTACATCGGTTTGTAGCCGGGTTCCGCGTTCACGTCGGTGAAGTCGAGGTTGCGCTGGGTCGCGGCGAGGCTGCTGACGCTCACCACACGCGCGGATTCCGCGGCCCGCAGCAACGAGAGCAGGTGCCCGGTCAACGCAAAGTGGCCTAAATGGTTTGTCCCGAACTGCAATTCGAATCCGTCGCGGGTCTCCTGTCGTTGCGGCGGCGCCATGACGCCGGCGTTGTTGATCAGAATATCGATCGGGCGCCCTTCGGCGGTGAGTTGTTCACCCAGCGTCGCGACGCTTTCCAGCGACGACAGGTCCAGTTGCCTGACGGTCAGTTTGGCGTGCGGTATCTCTCGGCGGATCTCGGCGACCGCTCGCTCGCCCTTGGTCCGGTCGCGGATCGCCATGACCACGTCTGCACCTGCGGCCGTCAGCCGCTTCGTCAAGCCGAGCCCCAGGCCGCTGTTGGCTCCGGTGACGACGGCGAATCTGCCGCGCAGATCGGGGACGTCCAGCGTCAGTTCGGGCTTCACCATGTCACGGGAAGCTCGTAGAGGCCGTAGGCCAGCGCGTCGTGCTTGAACGGCAGTTCGTCCAGCGGCACGGCGAGCCGCAGCGTCGGGACGCGGCGCAGCAGGGTGGGCAGGACGATCTGCAATTCCATGCGGGCGAGTTGCTGCCCCACGCACTGGTGGCGGCCGTAGCCGAAACCGACGTGCGGTCCCTCGTCCCGGCGCAGCTCGAGGCGGTCCGGGTCGGGGAATTGGCGGGCGTCCCAGTTGGCGGGCGCGACGTCGAGGATGATGCCGTCGCCGGCCCGGATCGTCTCACCGCCAATCTCGATGTCCTCGACGGCGATTCGTCGCTGCCCGGTCTGGATGATGCTGAGGTACCGCATCAGCTCCTCGACCGCGGTGGCCACCACTTTCGGATCGTCGGTGTCGCACAGCAGCGCCCGCTGATCGGGATGTTCGAGCAGCGCCGCGATGCTCAGGCTGATCATGTTCGCGGTGGTCTCATGCCCCGCGATCAGCACGCCGACGGCCAATTGCGCTGCCTCGCGCACCTTGAGTTCTTCGGCGTTGACCCGCTCGGCGAGGTCGGACACCAAATCCTCTGACGGGCTTTGCATTTTCGTCCGGACCAGATTGGCCAGATACTTCGCCAACGCGGCGGCACCCTGGGCGGTGTCCTCCTCCGTCGCGTAACGGCTCACGCCGCGCTGGGCGTGTGTCTGGAAGAATTCCGCGTCCTCATACGGCACGCCCAATAGTTCGCTGATGACCAGGGAGGGGACCGCCAGCGAGAGGGCACTGACGACGTCGCCCGGCTTCGGACCGGCAAGCAGGGCATCGATGTGGTCATCGGTGATCTTCTGCACCGCCGGGCGTAGCGCTTCAACACGCTTGAACGTGAAGGGCTTCGACAGCATCCGCCGAAACCGGGTGTGCTCCTCGGCATCGGAGGTGAAGACCGAACGCGGGCGCTTGTGCACCGTGGCCAGCATGCCCTCGTTCCAGTGCGGATAACCCGGCAGGCGGTCATCGACGCTGGTGCGCGAATCGGTGAACAACGCGCGGATCGCGTCGTAACCGTGGATGAGCCAGGGGGTGCTGTCGTCCCAGATCCGGACCCTGCTCAGTTGCTTGTCGGCGTTGAGCTCCAATGCCGTTGGAGGCGGGGCGAACGGGCAGCCGGGCGCCCTCGTCATCGGGAACTCCGGGATATCGGTGGCGGTGGATCCTTCGGTCATCGTGCTCCTCGGTTGTCGGCTTGCGCGGTTGTGGGTGCGGGCTGGCCGCCCGCCGCACCCACGTGGACCGGTGCGCGCCACAGCCCGACGATCGCGTCGATCAGCCCTTCACCGGCGACCGGCCAGGGTGAGCGCGACCGCGGTCCGTGCTCGGCCAGCGCGCCTTCGTGCTCGGCGCAGGTGTGCATGAGCAGGTTGCGCACCATCACCATTCGCTCGGAACGCACCCGCTTGGGTAGTTCGGGGAGGCGGCGGTTGATGCCGTCGAGCGTGCGCACCAGTAACGGCGAGGCCAGGGCGTCTTTGGTGACCACGTGACGGTACGTGGGATCGGCCATGGCCTGGGCGGCGAATCGCGCATACCAGCTCGGGGTGCCCAGCGCGGAGAGATGATCGGTCAACGGGCGCACCAACGCGCCCACCCAGTCCCGTAGCTCGGCCGAATCGCCGACGGCGGCCACCATCTGTGCGCGCAGCTCCTCGATCGGCTCGCGGTGTTTGCTTTCGATCGCGCGGAGCAGGTCGACCCTGGTCCCGAAGTGGTAGCACGCCGCGGCGTTGTTGCCCTGCCCGGCCGCTTCGCTGATCTGCCGGTTCGATACGGCATACATCCCGCGTTCGGCGAATAACACTTCGGCGGCCGACAGGAGCGCCTCTCGGGTGCCCGTCGACCTCTCGGAGCGAGCGATCCGCTGGGCGGTCATCGCCTCAGTGAACACCTACCGATCTATTAAATCAAGCAATTTATTTAGCTCAGCCCGGGTGATTAGACCGCAGTGCTGGCCCACTGGCCGAACGATCGGGTGGCCCAGGATCGCGCCGGCGGGCGCCGATTTCGGCTGTTTCTCCTGACGCCGATCATGTGATCGCGGTGGATGTGCGGGGCGGTCGGGCCTAGCCAGTGAGTCCCTTCTTGATGGCCGCATCCTGTTTTCGGCCGACATCGGTCACGAAGTCCGGTGGCACCAGGACATCGGGCGGCCCGTCGAATTCCAGTTCGACGAACGCCCTGCCCTCGGTGAACAGCAACACCGTCACCCCCTTGGCGCCGTCGGGTGAAGGTCCCGAAATGGTGGTGCCGCCGGTGCCGATCGCGGTCGGTTCGGGCGCCCCGTGGACATAACCGTCGCGCGTCGCCTTCGCCGATTCCAGCGCACTGAGCGCTCCGGCCGCATCCGACACGATCTGGATGCTGTCGGTGATCACGTGGGTGCGATCGTCGTTACTGAAGGTGGTGCTGGCGCCCGGTCGGCCGTTCGGGTTGTTGACCGGGGGGCTGGCCGTGAAGACTTCGGGCGCATTGATATCGCTCGCGGCTATGAGCAGCCGGGCGTAGTCGGACGGCTGCGCGGGCGTGGACGTCGACGCCGGGCTGTGGCCGGCCGAGGTCGAGGCGCTCGATGACGTTGCCGCGGGTGATGGTTTCGAACTGTGGCTGCAGCCGACTACCGATGCGCCCGCCAGGGACATCAGCAACGGCGCCGCGACGACAAGCCTCAAAGAGTTGCTCACGGCCAGGCTCCGTTCCGCCCCCGGCTTAGACACCGCAAACGGTAACCCAACACGCAGGGCCACGCCGCACATTGTGCGTACTTGGCGCAGTTACCTCGGCGACGCTTGTTGGCAGGGCGGCGCACAACGCTGGACAGTGTTGCCTGCAGGGTGCCTAGCCGCCCCAGACCGCCTGGGCGCCGGCGTCGCCCACGCGGTAGATCTGGAGCGTTGACGAGATGCCGGTCGCGAGCACCACGATCGCGACGAGTACGTGAATTACCACCCGGCGCTTGTCGGATCGGCGCTCGATCACCCGGAGTGCGATGAGCAGTATGGCGACCACCAGCAGCGCGGCGGAGAAGTAGGTCATCAGGCCGCCCCGCGCGGCGTGTTCGCGCAAGATCGGACTGGGGTTGGCCTGGCGGTCGTAGAGCCACGCTCCCGCGTCAATGGTGATGGGCGTCAACACCATCGTGACCGCGGCGAGGATCAGCGTGAGCCACATCAGTTGCCCCCGCCGGGCCGCCGGCCACAGCCCGCACAGGATGTCCAGCAGGGCGGTCAGCGGTACGAGCACCAACACGAAATGCAGCAATAAGGCGTGAGCCGGTATCCCGTTGATGACGTTCATCGTGTCCCTCGGCGGGCGGTCCGCGGGACGCCTAGCCGCCGAGCCCCTTCTTGATGGCCGCGTCCTGCTTCTGGCCGACGTCGTTGACGAAATCCGGCGGGGCCAGCGTGTCGGTTGGGCCGTCGAACTGCAGGGTGGCAAGCGCCTTGCCCTCGGTGAAGAGCAGGATCACCACACCCTTGCTGCGGTCCGGGGTGTTGCCCATCAACATCGTTCCGCCACTGCCGATGTTCGACGGTTGGGTGGTGGGATCCTTGATCGCACCACCCTGTTGACCCTTCGCGGCGTTCAACGCGTTCGTGGCGGCGTCGGCGTCGTCGTAGACCTGAATGGTCACCTTGATCGCGTGGCTACCGTCGTCGTCCTTGAAGGTGGTCGCCACACCCGGCTGGCCGTTGGGATCGCTGGTGGGGGGCGCGGCGGTAAACGGAACCGGCGCGTTGATATCGCCGGCCTGGATGAGCAGCCGGGCGTAATCATTGGGCTGAGCCGGCGCCGTCGGCGATGACGGTGCCGAGCTCGGGCTGCTGGTAACCGAGGTCGCCGAGGTCGCGGATCCCGTCTTCGACGTCGACGGTTGGGATTTGTTGTTGCCACAGCCGGCCACCGACACCGCCAGCGCCGTCGCCACTGCGACGCCCGCGATCAGCGCTCGTGAGGTCCTCATCGCATCGAGCTCCCTTCCAGGTCTTCCCGGCGACAAAGTGGGGTTCGCCCTTCGAATCGCACAGTACATTGCTCCGCGGCATGGGACGCCGCGGAGCGTACTGGGTGCCGACGGCTACTCGAGTCGGTCGCGCAGGCAGCGCAGCGTGTTTGCCAGGATGCGCGACACCTGCATCTGCGATACCCCGATCCGCTCCGCAATCTGGCTCTGCGTCATCGATTCGAAGAACCGCATGCGCAAAACCTCGCGTTCGCGTGCCGGCAGCGTGGCAACCAGGGTGCGCAGCGCTTCGCGGTTGGTGATGTGTTCGATCTGTGGATCGAGGTCGCCCACCGAGTCGGCCACCGAGCGCGGCGTTCCGGAACTGTCGGCGCCGCGCGGTGCGTCCAGGGAATCGAGCCGGTAGGCATCGCCCGCGACGAGGCATTCGACGATCTCTTCCCGCGGAACCTCGAGCATCCGCGATAGTTCACCGGCGGTGGGAGCGCGCCCGAGCTGCTGGGCGAGATCGGCTGTCGCCCTGCTGATCTGCACGTGCAGCTCACGCAACCGCCGCGGGACACGCATTCCCCAGCTGTAGTCGCGGAAGTAGCGCCGGACCTCGCCCATCATGGTGGGGACGGCGAACCCGATGAAGCTGGGTCCCTTCCCGGGGTCGAACCGGTTGATGGCGTTCATCAAGCCCAAGCGTGCGACCTGAATCAAGTCCTCGAGACCTTCGCCGCGGCGGGCGAAGTGGCTGGCCACGTGGTCGGCCAGAGGTAGGCATCGGTCCACGATGCGTTCGCGCTGGCGGTCGTACTCGTGCGATTCGGCCGGCATCTGCTGCAGCGCCAAGAACATGTCGACCACGTCGTCGTATGAATCGTCGGATTGTCTGGCGGGTGTCGGAGCTGGGCGGGGCGGCGCGATTGTGTTGGTCATCGGCCGGCGCACCCAGCGTTCACTCGATAAGTCGTGTAAACACCTGCACGCGAACAAGTTTGCATTGCTGACTCACTTTCCTGAGTCTATGCAGAAAGACACTGCGGGCAATCCGCACGGTCGCCTCCACTGCATTCTGATCCGCAGGACTTGTCGTTTGCCCACCACATACGCGCTACCGACGGGGAGATGGCTCTCGGGTTTTTGATCGCCGGGGCCAGTACCAAGCTCAGTAGCCGTGAGGCTGACTGGCCGCTTTGAGCTAAACGGCGACATGTCCAGAAACGGACTTCAGTGGTTACTATACGCCCCCTCGCATCATCCGGCGATCGGTTCCGGCAGTGGGATGGCAACGTCGCTCAACTGCGTCCGCCGGGTATCGGTGGCCTATCAGCAAGCCACCTCTTTCGAGGCGGAGCCTTAGCGCTAGCGTCCCCTCATCCTCTCGAGCTGCGATGTTGTGGCCTTACCCTCGCCCGACAACCCAGGACACGACATCATCGGCAAACAGAATCGCGGCCGGCTTCTTCCCCTTCATCGCTGATCGTGACCCGCCTGGCGGTCCCGTCGAGGGAGTGCGCTGAGACGATTGCCGTCAGCGCAGTGGCGGCTCGCCAACCGGCCCAAATGCCCGCGTCGGGAGCGGCTCCGTGGCGCGCGCAGCGCGGCGGACCGAAAAGGACCGGCATCGGTTCTCATTTCGGTATGGACTGGGTACTGTTCGCCTAATGTTCACCACCCACCGGAGCGGCATGCCGTCAACCGATGACGAGAGGCATTCGCGCGCAATGCTTTACGTGGCCCACGGCCTATGCCCCTGCCGGAGTTCCCGGTGAGCGGACTGCTGGAAGGGCGCGCAGTGGCGGTATCCGGTGGCAGCCGAGGCATCGGACGTGCCGTCGCTGAGCTGCTGGCCAGCTTAGGCGCCGGCGTGGTCGTCAATGGGCGTGACGGGCAAGCAGTGGAGGACACGGTGGCCGCGATCACCGCGGCGGGCGGGCGCGCCACCGCGGTGGTGGGCGCCGCGGATGAGGAGCGCATCGCCCAAACGCTCATCGACGAATGCGTCAGCACGTTCGGGCGGCTCGACTCGCTGATCAACTGCGCCGGAATCGCCGAGCCTCCGGGGTCGTCGATCCTGAAGATCTCCGCGGCGGAGTTTGACCGGCTGATCAGCGCCCACCTGGGCACGGCGTTTCACACGTGCCGGGCCGCCGCTCCGGTCATGGTCGCGCAAGGCCACGGAGCCATCATCAACACCGGTTCGGTGGCCTTTCTGGGTGACTACGGCGGGACCGGCTATCCGGCGGGCAAGGGCGCCGTCAACGGCCTGACGATGGCCATCGCCGCCGAACTGAAGCCCCACGGCATTCGGGCCAACGTGGTGTGTCCCGGCGCCAGGACGCGGCTGTCCACCGGTCTCGAGTACGAAAGACATATCGAAGACCTGCACCGCCGCGGGCTGCTCGACGAGATGACCATGCGGGCCTCGCTCGACAGCGCTCCGCCGGAATTCGTCGCCCCGGTCTACGCCTATCTCGTGAGCGATTTGGCGCGTGACGTGACGGGCCAGATCCTTGTTGCCGCAGGCGGTTTCGTGGGCAGTTTCGACCGCCGGACGCCGCGCGTGCTGGGTTACCGCGATCACCATGAGGCCGGGCCGTGGTCGGTCGAGGACGTGCACAAGATGATCGGCGCCACCGCGACGGCGTGATGTGCGGCCACCGAGCGCCGGCGCACTGGCCGACCAGACGTCGCGACCTGCCACCTAATCCGGCCGGTCGGCTCCGCGCCGCTTGCGGGCGAACGAACTGGCGGCATGCAGGGCGCCGCGAAACGCGTAGGCGGCGGCGACCACCGACAGGATGATCAGCAAGATGAACATGGGCAGCCAGCTGCTCCTGCTGTGGCTCACGTTCCACCAGACGATGGTGAACAACACCGCACAGAGCAGCAACACGACGTCGCGCCAGTTGCCCTGGTAAGACAGCGCGGCCCGGCGCAACGCCCGGCTGCGGTCGGCGGCGTCGACCATGTCGTCGATGCGGGCGTCGATGGTCCGCTGTAGCTCGGCACGCCGGTCGGTGGCGTCCGGGGGCAACCGGTCCAGCAAGTCCATGTCTTGTTTGATCATTCCTCGATAGTCGGGACCTTTGAACTGCCCGGCGGCGACGGCGAGCATCACGCCCCCGAAGACGGGTGCGCTATCGAGTGCGATTTGCCCCAGACCCACCATTGCGGCTCCTTGATCGGTTGTCGTCAACGTCGACCCGTCGAGGATCGCCGAACTCGGGGACCAGATCAACCGCCCGGCCGCCTCGGCGCATCACCCATCCGACCCGGTGGGACATATCGATGAAAACGTATGGTCACCGCGTTCGGCGCGGCTCCGGACTTCCCAGGTCCCGGTCAGGACGCTTTGGACGATCGCCGGCGCGTTCGCTGCGGCTCGGCGGCGCCAAGCGCATCCATCGCCCGGACCAGCTGCGGGTAGGCGATCGCCGGCCCGACCCAGCGGGTGAGGTAACGCCGCAGATCGGCACCGTTGCGGGGTGGCCGTCCCGGGTCGGCGAGGAAAGAATGCAGGACGCGCAGCGAGAATTCGTTCAGCTCGTCCAGGCCCGCTTCGTCGAAACCGTAATGTTCCCAATCGATATCGTAGCGATGCAGCATCGACCGGCCGAAAGCCAAAGCGGTGTCGGAGATGATCGAAACCTTCTGGCCGCCATGGTGGCGCTGGTTGAGGACGAATTCGACCTGATTGTCGGAGGCCAGCTGCTCGACGGCGAACGCCATTCCCTCCGTGATGGCCACCACCGGGTCAGTGACGCCTTCGAGATGGGCCGCCATGCGATCGAGGAAGCCGTCGGCCGACCGCATCGCCGATGCCACCAACAACGCCTGGGTTCCGGGGAAATACCGATAGACGGTCTGTCGGGTGACTCCGAGCGCCCGCGCGACGTCGGCGATGCGCAGCGCCGAACCGCGTTCGTCGATAATCTTGTCGGCGGCGTCGAGGATGCGCTCGATGGCCTCCGCATCGGACGCCGGGGTGTTTCCTGCCCAACCGTGACTGCGCATGGTTAACGAGCGGCAAACCCGTAGGCGGTGATCCCCACAGCTGGATCATAGCGTCCTCGCTGCGCTGTCGTTGCTGGCTAACGATCGCGTCGTGCGCCGATAACGCGGCCAGACACTATGCCCAGTATGTATGATCACTGCGGATCCAGAAGCTGGGAGGCCGACCGATGCAGTACGACACCGTGATCACGAACGGGCGCTGGTTCGACGGGACGGGAGGACCATCGGCGTTGCGGGACATCGGGGTACGCGACGGCCGCGTCGTCACCATCGCCAAGGGGCCACTCGACACCGACGGCGCCGATGTCATCGATGCGACGGGCCAATGGGTGATCCCCGGCATCATCGATATCCACACCCACTATGACGTCGAAATACTGTGTGCACCTGAGCTTTCCGAATCATTGCGGCATGGTGTGACGACGGTGATGCTGGGATCGTGTTCGCTGTCCACCGTTTACCTGAACAGCGTCGATGCCGGAGACATCTTCGGCCGGGTCGAGGCAATTCCCAGGCGCTATGTCATCGAGCACCTCGACGCGGCGCGGTCATGGACCAACCCCAGGGAATACGTGGCCGAACTCGAACGCCGCAATCTGGGCCCTAACCTCGCGGCCTTTATCGGTCATTCCGATCTGCGCGCCGCGACGATGGGCCTGGACCGCGCGACGCGTAAGGATGTCCGGCCGTCCGCGGCGGAACTTGCCCGGATGGAATCGATGCTGAACGACGCGCTCGACGAGGGGTTCGTCGGGATGTCGTCGCAGCAACTGTTGTTCGACAAGCTCGACGGCGAGGTCTGCAGATCGCGCACGCTGCCGTCGACGTACGCCTCATCGCGCGAGCTGCGCCGCCTGAACGCGATTCTGCGGCGGCGCGACAAGATCTTGCAGTCCGGCCCGGACATCAAGAATCCACTGTCGGTGGTATCGAACTTGCTGACGTCACTCGGATTTCGCCGGCCCCGGTTGAAGACCAGCCTGTTGTCGGCGGCCGACATCAAGGCCATTCCGTTCGTGATTCACGTCATGGACGGGCTCGCCCGCGTTGTCAACGCCCTCGGCGGCAACTTTCGCTGGCAGCATTTGCCGGTGCCGTTCGAGGTGTACGCCGACGGGATTTCGTTGGTGGTCTTCGAGGAGTTCGGTGCCGGTGCGGCGGCGCTGCACCTGCAGACCGAGGTCGAACGCAATCAGCTCATGCGTGACGAGCAGTATCGGCGCAAGTTCCGCAAGGACTACGACAGCAAATTCGGGCCCCGGGTATGGCACCGCGATTTCTTCGATGCCGAAATCGTGGCCTGCCCCGATGAGTCCGTCGTCGGTAAGTCGTTCGGGCAGGTCGGCGTGGAACGCGGTGGGCTGCATCCGGTCGATGCCTTCCTCGACCTGGTCGTCGAACACGGCGAAAAGCTGCGTTGGCGGACCACGATCTCCAACCACCGCCCCGAGGTCCTCAAAAAGATGGCGCAGAGCCCGACTATCCAGATGGGGTTCTCGGACGCGGGCGCGCATCTGCGCAACATGGCGTTCTACAACTCCGGACTGCGTTTGCTGCGGCACGCGCACGAGGCCGAGAAGTCCGGCACGCCGTTCGTGTCGATGGAGCGGGCCGTGCACCGGCTGACCGGCGAGCTCGGGGAGTGGTACGGCATCGACGCGGGCACGCTGCGCGAAGGCGACCGGGCCGACATCGTCGTCATCGATCCCGAGAGGCTCGACGAATCGCTCGACCGCTACGCCGAGCATCCGGTCGAGTCCTACGGGGGGCTGTCGCGGATGGTGAATCGCAACGACGACACCGTCACCGCGGTGCTGGTGTCCGGGAAACTCGCGTTCGGTGCGGGCAACGCCGCGCCGGAGCTGGGCAAGGAACGATTTGGTCAGTTCCTGCGGGCGGGGCGCCCATCCCGAAAGCTAGCCGCCACCGGCTAGTTACGCAACGATTCGAGCGGATGAGCTTGGGGCACCGGCGCTTTCACGCCACCGAGGCGCCCAGGATGAGGTTGACGGCCTCGTCGAGCTGTCCGGCGATCTCCGCGAAACTGATGAACCGGGCGGTCATCAGCGCGCCGGAGAAGGTCATCTGCAGCGTGGACTTCACCGCGCGCGGCCAACCCGGCCCCAACGCGGCCCCGATCCGCCTCGCCACCTCCTCACCGATCTGTTCCCGAAGCGGCTTGACGGCAGGATCGTCGGCCATCAGGGCCGCGCCGCAGGCGGCGGTCAATTCCGGCTCGTCCGCGACCATGACCGCCATGTCCCGCAGCGTGGCGCTGACCCGGGTCTTGGTCGATTCGTTGACGTCGGTGTGCAGCGGCAGGTCGCGCAGGAAGCGCAGGTACACCGCCGCGACCAGCGCGCTTTTGGACGGGAAGTAGGTGTAGGCGCTGGCCGGGGATACCCCGGCGCGGGTCGCCACGGCGCGCATCGTCAGGTTCGCGTACGACGATTCCCGCAGCTCTGCCACCCCGGCATCGAGGACTTTGCGAATCGTCTGTCCCGGACGGCGATCCGACCGGCGCGGCGCGCCCGGGCCGGTGCTGTCGGCGACGACCGGGGAAGCATCTTTGGACACTCGTCCAGTGTAGGAACATGGTCTGACGCCAACAACGTCTATTCACCACGGTCGAATCGGTCATGCGATTCGAATAACAGACAGCTGTCCAAAAGAAACCCGGGTCCTAGAGTGTCGCGTATGGGCGCAGCGGACCGGGATCGCTGGGACGAGCGGTATATGGCGAACGGGCCGCCGTCGTTGGGTTCGGTTGCGCCGCCCGGCGTTTTCGCGCGCCACACCGATCTGTTTCCCAGCGCGGGCGCAGCTCTCGACCTGGCCTGCGGGCAGGGGCTCGGCTCGGTCTGGCTGGGGTTGCGGGGCCTGCGGGTGGTGGGTTTGGACATCTCCCCGGTGGCGGTCTCCCACGCGCGGGATTTGGCCCGGCGTGCCGCGGTGGCGGACCGCTGTCGCTTCGAGGTCGTTGATTTCGACGGTGGCCTGCCGGCGGGTGCGCCCGCCGACGTGATCCTCTGCAGCAGGTTCCGGGACCGCCGTCTCGACCGGGCGATCATCGAACGCCTGGCGCCGGGCGGGCTGCTGGCGATCGCCGTGCTCAGTGAGGTGGGAGCGGCCCCGGGGCCGTTTCGCGCAAAGCCTGGTGAGCTGACCGCCGCGTTCGCCGAACTGGACCCGGTCGCCGCCGGCGAAGGGGAGGGCCAGGCCTGGCTGCTGGCGCGAGGCTGACCCGTTCCGGACGGCGGACTATCCGGTGCTTCCTTGGGCGCGGCTGGAGCGGCGACGATCCAGCCGTCGCGTCGGCGTGGCGCCGCGGTGCGATATCGCCGATTCGGTGGGAGCGGGACTGCGCTTCGGCGACCGGCTGCCGTTCGGACGACGCCGTTGCCCGCCGGCGTTCGGGCGATGCTGCCGGGGCGCGTGCGAGGGAACGTTGACGGGTGCGGGCGCCTGGTAGGGCGCGATCTCACCGACGAGCGCTTGCACCGCCTCCGATGTGGCGGTCACCTGCTGAGGAGCGACCTTGATACCGGCCTTGCGCATCAACGCTTGGGTGTCATGTCGCTGCTCGGGCAGGACGACGGTGACGACGTCGCCGGCGCTACCCGCCCGCGCCGTGCGCCCGGAGCGGTGCAGGTAGGACTTGTGCTCGGCTGGCGGGTCGATGTGCACGACGAGTTCGACCTCGTCGACGTGCACGCCGCGCGCCGCGATATCGGTCGCCACCAGCACGCGGGCGCCGCCCGAGGCGAACATCGCAAGGTTGCGCTCGCGGGCGGGCTGTGACAGGTTCCCGTGCAAGTCGACTGACGGAACTCCCGATTCGGTGAGCTGTTTGGCGAGTTTGCGGGCTTGATGCTTGGTGCGCATGAACAGAATTCGGCGCCCGGTGCCGGACGCCAGCCGGTGCACGACTTCCTTCTTGGCCTCCGCATTGGCCACGTGGAAGACGTGATGCGTCATTTCGGACACCGGCGAGTCGGCCCCATCGACGGAGTGCAGCACCTCGTCGCGGAGAAATCGGTTGACGAGCTTGTCGACGCCGTTGTCCAGGGTCGCCGAAAACATCAGCCGTTGGCCGCCATTCGGAGTGGCGGCCAGGATCCGGGTGACGCCGGGCAGGAAGCCGAGATCGGCCATGTGATCGGCTTCGTCGATCACGGTGATCTCGATCGCCTCGAGACTGATCAAACGCTGTTTCATCAGGTCCTCGAGCCGGCCGGGGCAAGCCACCACGATGTCGACCCCGGATTTGAGGGCGGCTACCTGACGGTGTTGTGAAACGCCGCCGAAGATCGTGGTGACGCGCAGACCGCAGGCGGCTGCCAACGGCTCCAGCGTCGCGGTGATCTGGCTCGCCAGCTCACGGGTGGGCGCGAGCACCAAACCCGATGGCCGCGTGCGGCGGCCGCTGCGTTCGGAGAGTCGGCTGACCAGCGGAATCGAGAAGGCAAGGGTCTTCCCGCTGCCCGTTTTCCCGCGGCCGAGTACGTCGCGGCCGGCCAGCGTATCGGGCAGGGTCGCAACCTGAATGGGGAATGGATCGGCAATGCCGCGCTTCGTGAGCGCGTCGACGATTGGTCTGCGCACGCCGAGGTCGGCAAAGGTTTTGTCGGTAGTCACTTTTCGGTGCCTTTCAGGCATCGGTCATGCCGGACCGGCAACGCGCTTGTCGCGCGCGGTTTTCGGCACAAGTTGGCGAGATTGCCGGAGGGCAAAATCGATCGCCGCGAGACAAGCTAGTGCGGGTGCACGGATCATCTGAACGTGGTGGTTGAGCCCGAATTCGGGGCAGCACCAGTGGGATGAAGAAGCGTTCCACGACGTAGTTGACATCAGGCTTTGAAGCCAACGTTGCTGTGAGCATAGCGCACCCCGTGCACATCGACGAGAAAGCGCCCGGGAACTCCGGTGTGATGTGCGCCGCAGTGGAGCTCGCTCAGGATTCCAGCCTGGCCCGCACGGCGGCCAGCCTTTCCTCGAGTTCGGATTCGTCGATGACGCCGCGCGCCACCAGCGAGTGGGCCAACGCAACCAGCCGGCTCTCCGGGTAGGGCAGACCGGAGTAGACGGTCGCCGACAGTGAGTCCTCGTCGGACCGCAGGTCGACGACACCGAGAAGTTCAGCGCCACACCGGCGTTGGTCGATCGCGTCACAAATTCCGTCGAGGCTGGTCTGCCACGGCGGCACCGGGTTGTCGACACCGTACTTGGCCGCCATGCGGCTCCAGACCTGGTTGTGCTCAACGATTTTCGTCAGCGGCGCGACGGTGGATTCCTCGATCGGACGCGGTGGGTTTGCGGGGCTCATCTGCGTCTCATTGCTCGACGGGATGGACGGCGCGGCGGGTCTGCGTGACGACGTTGGTTGTCACACCCGGCTTGGGCAACGCGACGCCGATGAGGCAGTCGCGCGTGATGATTTCGGTGAGTTGATCTTCGGTCCACCCCTGCGTTCCGTCGGGACGGACGGGCATCACCAGGAACCGATGCTTCTGGTTGGAGTCTTCCACCCGGATCTCGACGTCCTGCGGCAGGATCAGGCCGAACTCCGCGAGCACCTGGCGGGGCCAGCGGACGATGCGGCGGCGATAGTTGGGCGTCCGATACCACTCGGGCGAATTGCCCAGGATCGGCCGTGGATAGCATGAGCACAGCGTGCAGACGATCACATGGTGCAGCGTCGGGGTGTCTTCGAGCACATGCAGGGCCGTGAAGTCGCTTGGCGTCCCGAACCCGGTCGGTTCCAGCCAGTCGACCCCGACCTCCTTGCTGGCGGCGAGCGGATCCGAGCGCACCAGCTCCCGGTAGCCGGGATCGAGCCAGGCCCGTGCCACCAGGCGCGCCGCGGGAGTGGGGCCGATCTGTTCGGCGAACTCCGTGAAGCGACGATGATCCTCGGCGGTGAAAAGACCTTTCTCGACACACAATTCGCGAAGTGCTATCTCGAGGACTTCGAAGTCGGTGATTTCATCCACCATCGGCGCAGCGGTGCGCTCGTGATCGTGTTCGTGAGCGGTCATGCCGTAGTCCTTTCCGAAGCGCGGAGCCCGTGGCTAGCCCGCCGATTCGAGCCAGCGTTCCGGGATCTCGGTCTGCAACGTGTCGTTACCCGGCCCGGTGTAGCCGTGCCATAACTCGGAGAGGTTGAACCGGACGATGTAGAACCACTCGGGCTGTTGGTCTGCCCCGTCCCAGGTTTCGTCCTCGGCGGCGGGGCTTTCGTATGAAACCACCGCGATCTCGCCCGTCGCGCCACGCACGTACTCCTGTGTGCGGGTGTAGAGCAACACGGGCAGATCCCGAACGACGACCCTGTCGCCGACGCCGAACTTCGGTGCGCCGGCCTGTCCGGCATATACCTGCGGGTCGCCCTTGCCGACGGCGTGCCTGTGGTGCCGGTTACGTGAGACCGCGGCGGGGTCGCCTTCGGACTTGGGCTTGGCCTCCAACGCATTTCCGCGCAGGCCTCCCGCGTACCGGGACTTGACCTCGGCCATCCGTTCGGCCAACTCGCTCAGGCCGATGTGATGCTTTTCGGCGAGGACGCGCGCGACCGCCAGCAGCCACCTCCCGTAGTAGGGAAGCCCGAGATAGATGGTGCGGCCCAGGTCGACGTTGCCCATCCGGCGCCGTTCCTCGGACAACCAGATCCCACGCCAGCCGAGCACCTCACACATGACATACGTGTTGTGTTCCCAGATCTCGTACTGCTTGTTCTCGAACTCGATGGGCGCGTCCGGCTCGCCGCCGACATCGTGCGGGGTCTTGACGTAGGCGCTGAATCGCTCGTGGTCGATGAGGTCGGGCGTGGGAGCGTCCGGAAGTTCGGGGTACGACGATTTGAGCCGGGCCACCAGGTCCAGCTGCTGTACCCGGTGCATAGGAGTCGGCATCTGAGCTCCATCCGTCGTCACTGCGCAGCCACTACAGCTCACTCCTCGCGTCGCGATCATGCAACTGCCAGTTGAGTGGCCGGGAGGGTAATGTCCCGACCATGGAGCGGCGCGAGCTCGAAGCGATCATCTATGAACGCGAACCGCCGATTGCGCGGATCATTCTGAACCGGGTGGACAAGGCCAACACCAAAGATGCGGTCCTGGTCACCGAGGTCGACGATTGCCTGCACGAGGCCGACCGTGACAAGGAGATCAAGGTCGTCATCCTCAAAGCCAACGGCAAGGGATTCTGCGGTGGGCATGTGGCCCGCTGGGGCCCGGACGAAAACCCGTATCCGGATTTCGGGGAGACGTTCGAGGACCTTTACAAGGGCACCGCAGACCTGTTCCTGTGGCCGACGTTGTATCTGTGGGAATTTCCCAAGCCGACCATTTCGCAAATCCATGGCTATTGCATGGGCGGCGGAATCTATCTCGGCCTGTTGACCGACTTCTGCGTGGCCTCCGAGGACGCGTATTTCCAGATGCCCCTTGCCCAAAGCCTCGGCGAGCCCGGCGGGCACACCATGATCGAGCCGTGGCTCTTGATGAACTGGCACCGCACCATGGACTGGCTGCTGCTGGCGCCGACCCTCTCGGCGCAGCAGGCCCTCGAGTGGGGCCTGCTCAACAGGGTGGTGCCGCGCGACGAGCTCGAGGACACGGTCGAGGAGATGGCACGCAGGATCGCCCAAATCCCGTTGACCACACTGATGGCGGTCAAGAACAACGTGAAGCGCGCATGGGAATTGATGGGCATGCGGGTGCACCTGCAGGTCAGCCACATCCTGACGAACATGGTCGGCGCCGCCTCCGATGTGCAGGCGCGGCGGACCGAGCTCATGCAGTCCGGCATGAAGCCACGCGAATTCGTCGAGGGTGACAAGAGTGATTCCCCGCCAGCGTGACGCTAGCGTCACGTTCGGTGCCCAGCGTGACGACAGTGTCACATTCGGCGGGAAAGCCCGCCTAACGGCTCATTTCCCCAGCGATTTTGCGTCCCGCGGCATGGCACGCCGCGACGTAACCGAACACCATCGAGCCCGCGATGCTCGCCCCGGCGCCCGGATAGGTGCGGCCCATCACCGTCGCCGTGGTGTTTCCGGTGGCGTACAAACCCTCGATCACCCGGTCCTGTTCGTCGAGAACCTGCGCGTGCTCGTTGGTGATCACGCCCCCGCATGTCCCGACGTCGGCCGGGAGTACCCGGGTCGCGTAGTACGGCGCGGTGTCGAGCGGCCCGATGGCGGCATTCGGCCGATATCCGGGATCACCGAGGCAGTCGTTGTAGGCCGACTGGCCCCGGCCGAAGTCCGGATCCAGCCCCTTGGCCGCGAATCCGTTGAACCGCTGGATGGTATGCGCCAGTTCGTCTGCGGGTAGGTCGATTTGGCGGGCCAGGTCGGGAAGGGTCGCGGCCCGCTTGACCGCGCCGGATTCGATCAGCTCCGGCGGCAACGGCCGGTGCCGCCTCAGGGTTTTCAATGGGCTCGCGCTGGTGACGTATCTGCGCACGTATCCTTCGTCGAAGATCATCCAGCAGGGCACCGCCTTGTTGGCGTACATCGCCTTGCCGACCTCGACGTAGGAGTTCGACTCGTTGCAGAACCTCCGGCCGGTCGAGTCGACATAGATGGCACCGGGCCGCTGGCGGCCCGATCCGAGCGAGGCGGCGACGGCCCCGCCGTTGGCGATGAAAACGGAAGGTAGCCACCATGCTTCGTCCAGCAGATCGGTCTTCGCGCCTAGGCGCATCGCCGCCTCGAGCACCTCGCCCGTGTCGCCGGCGTTGGCGATCGACCACCGTCCCTCATTGGGTTGATCACCGCTGTACCGGCGGCGCATCTCCTTGTTGTGAGCGAAACCGCCGGCGGCCAACAGGACTCCCTTGCGGGCCTCGACGTTTAGCGGTTTGCCGTCGCACACGACGCGCGCGCCCACCACCCGGCCGTCCTCGACGACGAGATCCTCCATCGCGGCATCGGTCCACAACGGGGGATGACCGTCGCTGAGGTCGATCAGGACGTTGAGCATTTGAGCGATCAGCGAAGCGCCGTTGGTGAGGATCTGACGCCGACGGATCCGCGCCGCCGCGGTGCGCAGGAACACCCGGGCCGCCACGGCGAACGCGCGCGGCGAGCGGTTGAAGTATTGAACCGAACGCAACTCGTTGGTCAGCACCACGTATCCGTAGTTCTTGGCCAGCGGCGGCTGTACCTTGTCGCTCCAACCGCCCAACTTCGCGGCGTCGAACGGGATTCCCTCGACGGCGCGACCGGACACGTTGCCGCCCTTGTGGTTCGGGTAGTAGTCGCTCCAGCCCGCACACCGGATCAGTT
>NZ_JAICZA010000138.1 GCF_025933915.1 Mycobacterium sp. | reverse complement strand
TTCGCCGTAGGCGTCGATGACCGCCTTGACCGAGCCCTTCGGCAGCCCTTCCACTTCGCGGTAGATGATCTCGATCGGCCGGTCGATCAGCCCTTGCTCGACGCCCTTGTTGAAGACCAGGTCGAAAGGCTGTGTCAGGTCATCGAAATACGTCTTGGGGAAGCCTTCGGGCAGCCGGAAGTCCATCAGGTAACCGATCTTGATCGGCTCCGCACTGCTCTCGTAACTCATCTGAACTCCTTGATGCCGAACGTCGGCCTTGATCGCGCAACTACTCGACGCTCGGCGGCTAGCGCGGTTGGTTCGGCACACCCGGGAACAGCTCGCCCGGCGCCTCGACGGTCACCCAGCCGCCCAACTTCGTCACCAGGTGGGGCGCGAAAACGGCGCTGTAGAGGGCGTTTCCGATGACGACCACGGCGATGACGGACAGGATCGACGACCCGACACGGCTCTTCGCCCGGCTCGCCGCCCACATCTCGATGACGTTGCGTCCTTGCGCGTCCGTCCGGCCCAGCAGATAGGTGAAGAGCATCATCTGGATGCCCATCGCCAACGAGTCGTAGAGCGGGTACTGGTGCACGGTTCCCTCGCGTATCGCCAGTCCGGGAATCACGCGGCCGTAATAGAACACGCCGAGCTTGGCGCCCAGGAACCCGTTGAAGAACAGTGCCCAGCAGAAGCCGACGAGAAGACCGACCACCAACAGCGTTTGGGGTCTGCGCCACTTGAACGTGGCGGCCACCCATCGGCCCAGCGCCGCACCCGTCACCGCGGGCAGCACGAAGTAGGAGATGTAGCCGACCGGGACGAACAGGGGCAACCCGCCCCACGTCATGTTCAGCGGCCACCACGACGGCATGCGCGGGATGGCCGGCGGGAACTGCGCGTACATCGCCCAGTCATAGGGCGCCTCGATCCACGAGAACGACATCGCCGAGATGCACAGCAGCAGAAGGGGGTGTACGCGACGCTGACGCACGCTCAGGTAGATGCCCAGGACGGTGAACCCGATGCCCCCGACGAGCGCGAAGTCACTGGCCGCCTGCATCACAGGTGTCATCTGGGAGCTCATTGGTCGCCCCCTTGACTCCGGCGTGCCTGCGGGTCAAAGCGCAGCACCAGCCCGAAGATCAGCACGATCAATCCGAACAGCGTGCCCAGCATGATGACGGCGCCCACGGTCGCACCCCTTCCGATTCGACCTCGACTCATTAGATAGTGCACACTATCCTAAAGGCAGTCAACCATCGGATGAGGAGGCAACGACGTGGCACAGCGGCCGTCCAGCGCGAAGCGCAGCGCGGGAGAGGCGCCGGCCTTCATCCGCCGGCCACGCGGTGCTCCGCGCAAGCTGCTGCTGGACACCGCCCGGGCCCGCTTCGCCCGGCAGGACTACCGCAGCACGACGACGCGTGAAATCGCCCAGGCCGCAGGCGTTACCGAGCACCTGTTGTTTCGTCACTTCGGCTCCAAGGCGGCGTTGTTTCGCGAGGCGCTCGTCCTGCCCTTCACCGATTTCGTCGAAGAATTCCGCCGGACGTGGCAGTCGGTCGTCCCCGAGGAGACCGACGAGGAGGAGCTGGCGCGCCGTTTCGTCGGGCAGCTCTACGACGTGTTCGTCGAACATCAGGGCCTGCTGTTGACGCTGATGGCCTCCGAGTCGCTGAGCGAGGAGGAGAAGGCCGACGCCGGCATCGCCGAGATCAGGCAGGCGATCACGGCGCTCGGTCAGATCAGCGCCGAGGGCATGCACCTGCGGGGGTTGCGCTCGGACCATCCCGACCTGCCCGCCCACTCGACGGTGGCGATGATCGCCGGTATGGCGGCCCTGCGCTCGACCTACTTCGGCACCAAGCCGCCGTCGAGGGAGACCATCGTCGACGAACTCATCCAGGCCATCCTGCACGGCTTCCTGCACAGGAACGGCTGACCCGTTCAATCCGTCACCGCACCAGAGGAATTGGTAATGACCGGCACCAGCGCGATCGAGTTATACTACGACCCCTTCGATTCCGTCATCGACGACAACCCCTACCCGGTGTGGAAGCGCATGCGCGAGGAAGCGCCGCTGTACTACAACGAAAAGTACAACTTCTACGCGCTGAGCCGCTACGAAGACGTGGCACGTGAATTGCCGAACTGGCAGACCTACCGATCCGGCCGGGGGACCACCGCTGACATCCTGTTCGCCAATATCGAAGTGCCGCCGGGCATTCTGCTGTTCGAAGACCCGCCCCTGCATGACCTGCATCGCCGCCTGTTATCGCGTGTCTTCACGCCCCGGCGCATGCTGGCAGTGGAGGATTTGGTGCGTGGATTCTGTGTCCGGGAGCTGGATCCGCTGGTCGGCGGGAGTGGTTTCGATTTCATCGCAGACCTCGGCGCGATGATGCCGATGCGCACCATCGGCTACCTGTTGGGCATCCCCGAAGCGGATCAAGAAAAGATCCGAGACCGCAGCGTCGCCAACATCGAACTGTCCAAGGACAGCGACCCTGCTGCGATCGACGCGAATGTTTTCGCGAATTCCATTGCCCTGTTCGCCGAGTACATCGAATGGCGGGCCGATCATCCGTCCGACGACCTGATGACCGAGTTGCTGCGGGCTGAGATCGACGAGCCGGACGGGACCCGGCGCCCGTTGTCGCGCACCGAGGTGCTGGCCTACACCGCCATGATCGCCGGCGCCGGGAACGAGACGACCGCACGGCTCATCGGTTTCATGGGCCAACTGTTGTCGGATCACCCAGATCAACGCCGCGAACTCGTCGCCGACCCGTCGCTGATCCCCGGCGCGGTCGAGGAGACACTGCGCTACGAACCCCCGTCGCCGGTGCAGGCGCGCTACGTCGCCCAGGACGCCGAGCTCTATGGCCGCGTCGTCCCGGAGGGGTCATTCATGTTGCTGCTCAACGGTTCCGCGAACCGAGACCCCCGGCGCTTTGCCGATCCGGACCGCTACGACATCCACCGGCAAACGGGAGGCCACCTCAGCTTCGGGCAGGGCCTGCATTTCTGCCTGGGCTCCGCGCTGGCCCGGATGGAAGCGCGGGTGGCCTTCGAAGAGGTCCTGAAGCGGTGGCCGGACTGGGAAGTCGACTACGCCAACGCCGAGCGGGCGCACACCGCAAGCGTGCGCGGATGGGCTCGCCTGCCGGTGGTTACTCGCTAACTTTTCGCCCGCGAACGTGACTACAGCGTCACGCTCGGCGTCGAACGTGACTACTGCGTCACGCTCGGCGAAGGCTAGGACGCACTCGACGCGCTGTGGTCCACCAACACCGCGCCGTCGAGTTGGTTTCCCAACGTCTGCAACGGAATGTCGTCGCCCCGGGCGGTGAGGCGCACGATCTGGGCCAGTTGGGCCGGGGCGTCGCACTGCAGGTAGTGGTCGGCGCCCGGCACCACCCAGTAGCGGTTACGGCCCGGCTTGCTCTTCAGATACGTCTGCCAGACGTGGTTGGGAACCCGCAGGGGCGCCACGTTATCGTGGATTCCCCACACCACCGTCGTGTTGACGTCGCTCTTGGAAAGCGCTTCCAGCCAACTGGTTTCGTCGGTGGCACGCTCGTTGAGATATTGAATGGTGTCGGGCAGCACCCGGATTCCGTCGTTGTGGGCGAAACATTTTGCCAACGCTGCGATCTCCGGATCTTCCAATGTTCGCCGCGGCATGAAGGTGCTGGCGCCCATCCCGGCCGCCAGCATCTCCGGCGTCGTCACCGCCGCGGTGGCACGGGCGGTCCCGGGATCGAGCAGCGCGGTCTGGAACGCGGTGAGATTCGAAAGTGGAAGGTAGATATTGGCGTTCGTCACGATCAGGTCGACGGGCAGCACCGGCGGGTCAAGGGCCGCCAGCATGCCCAGCGCGATCATGCCGACGCTGCTGCCGCGGTCGTGGGTGAGCATGCGGTAGTCGGTGAGCTGCCACGCCTCGGTGATGGCGTAGACCAGCAGACGCGCGTCGTCGTAGAGCGAGTACACGTACGGCTCGGGCGGTTTGTCGGAGAGCCCGTAGCC
Source organism: Mycobacterium sp. (assembly GCF_025933915.1). GTDB lineage: Bacteria > Actinomycetota > Actinomycetes > Mycobacteriales > Mycobacteriaceae > Mycobacterium. Next base: position 8,589 of record NZ_JAICZA010000138.1, on the reverse strand, counting down.
GGGAAAGTCCAGCAGGTAGATGTCGAACTCGGTGCTCAGCTCGCGCGCCAACGCGAAGTAGTCGATGCTCGACGTCGGAAAGCCGTGCACCAGCACCAACGCGGGCGCACCGGGCGTGCCGCAACGACGGCTGAACACCGCGAGTTCCCTGGCGGCGTTGGCCGCGGTGGTCGAGCGCCAACGAAGTTCGGTGCCGCCCTCTTGCCACTGCGCGAAGATGTCCAAGCTGTCAGCATCTCAGAGGCGGTGGTGTCAAACAACCATGGCGTCTAGGGGCATGTCACGTGGATTCCAAATCTCACCTCGCGCAAACCGCTTTGACCGGGTGTGGCCGCTTGGCCCGTCCCGGTGATCGTGTAGCCCTTACCGTCCTTGGTCGCCTGGACCTGCGTCGGTGAATCGGTTCCCTGATAGGGCAGCTGATACTGGCCGTTGTCCAACTTGAGCGAAATCGCGAAGCCGTCGACGGTGGGCGGTCGTTCGTCGGAGACGGCCAGGGACACCGACGCCGAATCGTCGTGCACGCTGATGCGGGTGGTGAGGTCTCCCGATTCCGGCGGCGACGCGTTCGGCTGGGCCGCCGAACTCGTGCAGTCGACCGTGGCGATGATCGTGCGCTTGTTCCCATCGATCATCACTGTCGTACTGGTCAACGCCTGAGTCGAAGTCGGGGGAGCGGCGGGGTGACTTCCGTTGCCGGAACAGGCCGCCAGACTCGCGCCCGACGCCATGACGGCGAGCGCGGCGGCCGCACGAACGATGCCCCGCTGAAGGTTTGTCATGTCAGTCCTCCGCTAGACGGTCATGAGGACTATAAACCTGCCCGTCTACGGCCAGGCTTCCCAGCTGATCATGCTGCGCAGCGGCCCGGCGAACACGGGCCGCACGGCCGTTGAACGCCAACGCTCTTCGATGAGGGGGGCCAGGGCCTCGATGGTGGTCAGCGGATCGTCGTCGAGGTAGATGACGCTGATGTACTGGTGGTCGGTTCGCCATCCCCGGGGCAGGTGGCTCCAACCCGCGCTGGAACCGAATGTCCACGCGCCGGCCGTGCCCGGTGTCGCGAGCAATGCCGGGTAGTGCTCGGCGTGCAGCCACCGCAGCCACTCGTCCGGGCGGCCCTCGGTCGGCTCCTCGACGATCAGCACGATGCCGCGGTGCGGCCGAAAGGGCACCACCTCGGGTGAGATCAACGCGTGCGGCGCCGACCGCCACTGCAGGAGGCGCAAGCCGGCCACTTGCAGCGACGGCCTCACGACGGGAAAGCGGCCGTTGTCGCGCAGCGCGCGCCCGAGGGTGACGAAGTCGTCGAAGGTTTCTTCCACGGGATCGGCGACCAAATAGTGCACCGTATTGGCGATTTCGCCCAGGTGTCCGTGGGCCGCGAGGCGATGGCTGGCGTAGTCACCGTCGGCGATCCAGCGCAGCCCGTGCACGATGCCCGGCAGCTGGTATTGCTCGGGCATGTGATCCAGCAAGTGCCAACGCAGATAGTCGTCGTCGGCGTCGGGTGGCGCCGCGGCGGTGAGGCTGAATATGCCTGCCTTGACGCGCATTACGGGGCACCGCCGGTGGGGGAATGAAGCTCGGCGAGGGCCTGCAGGTTCTCCAGGTAATGCGACAGCGAGGTATGGCGGAACGCGGCGCCGACGATGGTCGCTCCGTGCGCGGCGGTCTCGCCCAGAAGGTCGCGGGTTCGATCCGGCTCGCCGATCGGGTCCAGCAGCGCGGGCAGGACGACCTCGAATCCGGGCCCGAAATCGAAGCGGCTCAGCCAGTCTCGCACCTGGTGCAGGCTCACGTTGAAGGGCGCCCAGCCGTCGGCCAGCGTTGCGGCGCGGCGCAGCGATCGCAGTGTTTGCCCGCCGATCCAGATCGGGACGTGGTCTTGGACCGCGCACGGGTCGACGACCATGCCGCCAAATGAATAGAACTCGCCCTGGTAGGCGGGCGCGGGCGCCGACAGCGAGGCGCGCAGCGCCCGCAGCGCGTCGTCTGCGCGCCGGCCGCGGTCGTCAAAGGGTGCGCCGAGTAGTTCGAACTCTTCTTTGAGGCTGCCGACGCCGACGCCGAGGATCAGCCTGCCGCCGCTGACCTGGTCCAGGGTGCCGTAGCGTTTGGCGATCTCGAGTGGATGGTGATAGCCGAGCACCAGCACGTTGGTGGCTAACCGAATTCGTTGCGTGCGGGCGGCCAGGTAGCCGAAGGTCGCCAGCGGATCCCAGTAGCGGACGCCGCGCCGGCCCCGCTCGGCCGCGGGCAGCGCGATGTGCTCGCTGCAGGTCAGGTGGTGATAGCCGAGCCGGTCGGCGGCCTCGGCGATTTGGGCCAGGTCCTCGATGGTGGCGTGCTTCTCCCAGTCGCCGCTGCTCCGGGGGAACATCGTCACCACCGGGGTGGCCACCGACAGTTTGGCGCTCATCCCTGCATATACCCTCCGGCGTCGACGGGGATCGATTGGCCGGTGATGGTGCGGCTTTCGTCGCTGGCCAAAAACAGCGCCAGGTTCGCGACGTCCTCGGGTGAGGAAATATCTTGCAGCGCGACGCCTTTGAGTTGTTTCGCGCGGAGGGTCTCGGCGTCGACGCCTTGCTCGTCGGCGGTGCGTTGCACCCATTTGCGCCACAGCTCGGTGTCGATGGACCCGGGCACGATGCAGTTGCACCGGATCCCGTGCGGGCCGACCTCGAGGGCGACGGCCTTGGTGAACGCCCGCAGTGACGCCTTGGCGGTGACATAGTGCGTTTTGCGCACCATGCCGGAGTAACTGACGGTGGAGGAGAAGTTCAGGATCACGCCGTGGCGCCGCTGCAACATCGACCGGTTGAGCACTTCGCGGGTGCACAGCATCGCGGCGGTCACATCGATGGCGATGGTGGCGTTCCAGTTTTCCAGCGTCTGCTCCCAGATCCAGCGGTCCTGGCCGGGAGCGGCGGCGTTGTTACACAGGATGTCGACGTGGCCGAATTCGTCGACCGCCCGCGCCACCATGGCCGCGACGTCGTTCTCGTCGGTCACGTCGGCGCGCATGGCGATGGCGCCGGGGCCGGCCGCATGCGCGGCGGCGCGCACCAGTTCTTCGCGCCGCGCGGCCAGCAGCACCTTGGCGCCTTCGCGCACGAACAGCGCACCCAGCACGGGGCCCAGGCCGGTGCTGGCCCCTGTGATGATCGCGACCTTACCGTCGAGCCGGCCGGTCATAACGTGGTCTTCCCAGACTGATTCATGACGGGGTAGATTCTAACAGTGTTCGAATCTAGCCGCAGCCGATCGGTCGCTGCGACTAAGGGAGTGTCGCGATGACGGCCGCGGTGCGGCGGCCCTACGGCGAACTCGACCGCGCTCGCGTGGTGGCTTCCCTGCGTGAGTTGGTTCGACGCGTGGGCGTGCAGGGCGTGACGATGCGCGAACTGGCGGCCGAACTCGGCGCCGCGGTGCCCTCGGTGTACTACCACGTGCCGGGCAAGCGGGCGGCCCTGGACATGCTCGCCGAATCGGTGCTGGCCGACATCCCGGTCGTCGAAATCGGACCGTGGGATACCCGACTGGCCGAACTCTACTGTGCCGCCCGGGAAGTCATCCTGTCGGTGCCCGGCATTGCGGGCGTGCTGCAAACCAGCGGTGGCGGTGAATCCGCCCGTCGGCTCGACAAACTCAGCCGTTCGCTGCTCGTCGAGGCCGGTCTCCCCAAACCGGTTGCGGCCGCCACTCACTCGGTGTTGTACACCTATTTGCTGGGGTCGGTGAGTCTGCAGGAGGCGCGGCCCGCGGCGCGTGGTAAGCGCCAGGCCGCCAATCACTTTCGCGCGGGCCTCGAGGTGATCATCGCCGGGATCAGGGCCTCGTTACAGGAAGGAGCGGTGGACCGATGAGCGTTGCCAAGCCCACGCTGGTGAAATCCCTGGTTCCGGAGAACCTGGATACCGCGGCCGACCGCGATGCGGCGGCCGTGCTGGACCCCGACACGTTCGTCGCCGGCGCCCCGTACGACGCGATGGCGAGGCTGCGGGCCAGCTCACCGGTGCACCCGGTGCAGCTGCCCGGGCTGCCCAGGGCGTGGCTGTTGACCAAACACGCCGACGTGCGACTGGTCAGCCGCGACACCGACACCTTCGCCAGCAGCAAGGGCAACACGCTGGTGGAGGCCGAGGCCGGGCCGAATTCGGCGATGTTGCCGGGCATCGATCCGCCGCGTCACGTTCACTTTCGCAAGCTGATCAACCAGGGCTTCACCGTCCGAAACGTCCAGCGGCTGGAACCGCGGATGCGGGAGGTGGCGCGCGACATCGTGGCCGACATCACCGACAAGGGTGAATTCGACGCGGTGACCGACATTTCCGCCGAGATGTCGCTGCAGGTGATCGCCGACGTTCTCGGGGTCCCCGCCGAGGATCGGATGGACGTGTTCCGCTGGAGTAATGCCATCGGAAGCCTGGGCATCGAAGATCCCGACTATGCTCCCACGCCCGAAGCGCTGGGAAAGGCCGCGGCCGAAATGTTCGCCTACTGCGGGGAATTGGTGGAGCACCGGCGCAAACACGGCCTCACCGACGACATCTTGTCGGCCCTGCTCGCCGCCGAGGTCGACGGCGAGAAGCTCAACATCGATCAGCTCAACGAGTTCTTTCTGTTGCTGGCGATCGCCGGCAACGAAACGACGCGTAACACGCTGAGCCACGGCATCTTGGCGCTCTCCGAACACCCCGAGCAGCAGGCGCTGCTCGTCCGTGACCCCACCGCGATCAAGCTCGCGGTGGAGGAGTTGTTGCGCTGGGCGACCCCGGTGATGCACTTTCGGCGGACCGTGACCCGTGACGTCGAAATCCGCGGGCAGCGAATCCCTTCCGGCGATTGGGTGCTGATGCACTATCTGTCCGCCAACCGCGACGAGGACGTCTTCGATGACGCGGACCAGTTCGACGTCACCCGCCCCGACGCCGGTCACGCCGCGTTCGGGGGTGGGGGAGTGCACTTCTGCCTCGGCGCGCAACTGGCACGCCTCGAGATGCGCGTCATGCTCGAGGAGCTCTACTCGAGCGTGCCCGGCCTGGCCGTCACCGGAGCACCCGACCGGTTGCGCTCATCGTTCTTCCACGGCATCAAACGGCTGCCCTGCACAACGTGATTCAGTGAGTCGGTGGCGACTCGCCGCGTTCCACCGGACGGGACGGATCCGAACTCCACTCGGACCAGGACCCGGGATACAACGCCGCTTCCCGGCCCAGCGCGGCGAGCGCCGCGATCGTGACCGTCGCGGTGATGCCCGAACCGCAGTAGGCGGCCACCGCGTCGTGACGCTCGATCCCGCGATCGGACAACAGTTGAGCGACCGAGTCGTCGCCGAGGAAGGTGCCGTCGGCCGTCAAGACCGCGACACTGGGAAGGTTCATCGCGCCGGGGATGTGTCCCGCGGCGGGATCAAGCGGTTCCACGTCGCCGCGGTAGCGCTCCGGTGCACGCGCGTCGAGCAGCGGCACGGTGCCGTCGGCGACCCGCTCGGCCGTCAACGTCGGACGGCTTCCGGCATACAGATCATCCTGTGGCACAGTCACATTCCCGGCCATTGGTTCGACCGGGCCGGTCTCCAGGCCGTAGCCGGCCGAGCGCCACGCGGCCAGGCCGCCGTCGAGAATGCGGACGTTCGATAGCCCGGCCGCGGTCAGCACCCACCATGCGCGTGCGGAACCGGCCCGATTCCAGTCGTCGTACGTCACCACCGGTGCGTCGCGCCGAACCCCCCAGCGACGCGCGGCGGCCTGCACGTCGTGTCCAGACGGCAGCGGATGACGGCCCCGGCCGGAAATCGTGTGGTCGCTGAGTTCATCCTCGAGTGAGACGTATACCGCGCCCGGGATGTGCCCCTCCAGGTAGGCCGCGCGCCCGTCGGGATCATCGATTCGCCACCGCACGTCCAGGATGCTCACCGGAGTGCCGGCCGCAATCATGTCCGCCAATTCGGGGGCGGTGATCAACACCTGATCGCGTGCTTCCACGGGATCCTCCTTTGTCGTCTCCACCGAGACTAGCCAGGATTCCCGGCAAACCGGCGGCCGCCCGAACAGGGCCCGGGACTGACCGTTACGCGGTGCGTTCGGAATCGCCGCCGGGCTCGTCGACGGCCGGGTGCGCGTGTGCACGCATCAATGCTGAACCGACGCCTGCCTGAACAGTCCGTGAATTTCGCTTGCGTGCGCCGCTACCCGTTCGCCGGTGTCCCGAACCAGCGCTGCAACGCCGCCCGCAGGGACGCGTCTTGAGCCGACCCGAATTCGTCGGCCGCCCATGCCACATAGCCGTCCGGCCGGATCAGCAGCGCCGCGGCGGGTCGTGCAGTGACGCTCGCGGTGACGACGTCGACCCGATCGGCCCAGCCGCGCGTCGCATTGGCGACGTCGCCGCCGAGGTCGAGCACGACGGGGCGGGCATCGTGGAGCAGTTCGGCCACCCGTCGGCCGTCATCGAGCGTCAGGTCGGGTACCAGGTGGCCCGACAGCGGGTGGTTGTCGCCCACGTCGTACCTCACGTCGGATCCGGCCAGGAGCGCCGCCATGTGGTTTTGTGGATCCGGGAAGGGGAACAGCTCGCCCAACAGGGTTCGCAGCGCGGCGACTTCGGGCCCCGGTGCCATGAGGGCGATCTGGGCCAGCGAGTGCATCATGACGCGCTGGCCGACGGGATGGCGCTCGGAGTGATAGGTGTCGAGCAGTCCTGCCGGTGCCGTGCCGTTGATTTCCGCGGCCAGCTTCCAGCCCAGGTTCATGGTGTCCTGCAGGCCCAGGTTCAAGCCCGGACCGCCCATCGCGCTGTGCACGTGCGCGGCGTCGCCGAGCAGCAGGACGCGGCCGTCGCGGTAGCGCTCGGCGTGCCGGGTGTTCTGCCCGTTGATTCGCCGAAGGGCATGTGGGCCCGGGCCTTTCGGTTCCTCGAACGGGATGTCCGCGCCCAGCACGCGGTGTGCGCTCTCGCGCAGCTCGGCGAGGGTCATCGGCATCTCGGCGACCGGTGGGCCGAATTCGATGGTCCCGAGCAGCGCCCGCCCCGGCTCGAACTCGGCATAGATAATCCCACCCAGGTCAAAGCGGTTGTGCCCGAAGCGGAGCGGACCGAATCCCGGAACCTCGACGCTGGCGCTGTTCGGGCGTCGGTACCGGTCGGGAATGTGTACGTGGGCGAGGCGGCTGACCATCGGTGAGGTGGTGCCGGGGAAGTCGATGCCCAGGGTCTTGCGCACCAGGCTGCGTCCGCCGTCGGCTCCGACCGCGTAGCCGGTGGCGACGGTGTAATCACGTTCGGGTGACGAGACCTGCAGCACAACGGATTCCGTCCCCGGTGCGATGCCGACGAGTTCGTGGCCCCAGCGCAGATCCACCCCGAGGCCGCGTGCCCGTTTCTCCAACAGCCGCACGAGCCGCGGCTGCGGCATGAGCATCGCGTACATCGGGTTGTCGTGTACGTCGGAGAAGATCAGCGGCATGGCCGCGAACATCCATCCAGGGCTGGGTTGGGGCGGCCCGCCGTCACCAGTGAAAGCCTGGTACATGCCGCGCATGTCGAGCATCCGAACGACTTGTCCGACAAGGCCGTTGGCCTTCGGCTCAGAGCTGGGACCGGGTAGGGCGTCCAGCACGACGGGCCTGACGCCGGCCAGTGCAAGCTCGCAGGCCAGCATCAGCCCGTTGGGACCCGCGCCGGCGATGACGACGTCGGCATGTTCGTCAGCCATGAGCGCCCTTCATTCTGGCGAGTTCCGGCAGCCCCGCCTGGACGGCGGCGAACCCCGAGCGGATCAGTGTGGTGATCGCCACCGGGGGATCGGCCCACGCATAGGCGTCCGCCGCGGCATCGCCCACGGCCCGCACGACGGCCATGACCAATCTCGGGTACAGATCGCGCTGCGGGTCGGTGCCGGTACGTTCGGCGATCACGTGCAGAAAATCGTCGAAAAGGCTCTGCGGCACCGAGCTTCGAACTTGTGGCTGCATGAGCAGCTTTCGCACCTCGACGAGTTCCTGGCGGCTGGGCGCGCGATTCTCCTCGCCGTACACGTCGCCGAAGTCGTCCTCCAAGGGCTCCAGCACGGCGTGAGTGATCGCCGTCCACAGCGGCTCGTCGGCGGGGCGCTCCCGTAGTAGGGCGACGCTGCGGCGCAGGCGTTCGGCTTGCCGGTAGGCCAGCGCCTCGTATTTGCCGACGAAGTAGTTGTTGAACGTGCGCAGTGAGACGCCTGCCATGTTCGCGACGTCTTCGCGCGTCACGTTCTCCAGCCCGCGCTCGAACGCCAAATGCAGCGCGGCATCACTGAGCGCCCGCCGGGTATCGGCTTTTTTGCGCTCGCGCAGTCCGGTCATGGCTGCCACCGTACGCGAAACGTGCACAGTAGGCAATATTGCCCGTTGGGCAATGTTTGCCTTGTCGTCGACCGACTTGATCGCTCGCGGGCGCTGAGTGTGCGTCGATGGCGTCGAGAGTGAATCGTTGGCGTCGAGTGTAAATCCTGGGCTTTCAGTGGGAAGCCACGGCGGCGACACGCCGAGCAGGCCCGCCCAGGATTCACAGTGAAAGCCCAGGATTCACACTCGTCGCGAGAAG
>NZ_JAICZA010000237.1 GCF_025933915.1 Mycobacterium sp. | reverse complement strand
GCTGAATGTGACGACGGTGATGGGCACCGCCCAGGCCGGTGGCGTGGTCGCGCTGGCGGCGGCCAAACGCGGCATCGACGTGCACTTCCACACCCCCAGTGAGGTCAAGGCCGCAGTCACCGGCAACGGCGCGGCCGACAAGGCGCAGGTCACCGCGATGGTCACCAAAATCCTTGCGCTGCAAGCCAAACCGACGCCGGCCGACGCCGCTGACGCGCTCGCGTTGGCGATTTGCCACTGCTGGCGGGCGCCGATGATCGCCCGCATGGCGGCGGCCGAAGCGCTGGCCGCCGAGCAGCGGCAGAAGTACAAGGCCAAGCTCAAGGCCGCCCGATGATCGCCGCGGTGCGCGGCGAGGTGCTCGAGGTGGCGCTCGATCATGTGGTGATCGAGGCCGCCGGGGTCGGCTACCGGGTGAACGCGACACCGTCGACGCTGTCCACGCTGCGGACCGGGACCGAGGCGCGGCTGATCACCGCGATGATCGTCCGCGAGGATTCGATGACGTTGTACGGCTTCACCGACACCGAGACCCGCGACCTGTTTCTGACCCTGCTGTCGGTGTCGGGCGTCGGGCCCCGGCTGGCGATGGCGACCCTGGCCGTGCACGACGCCGGCGCGCTACGGCAGGCGCTGCATGACAGCGACGTCACCGCGCTGACCCGGGTGCCCGGGATCGGCAAACGCGGCGCCGAACGAATGGTCTTGGAACTGCGCGACAAGATCGGCACGGTCGGTGCCGGCGCGGCGGGCGTGGCTACCGCCCGCAATGGCCACGCGATCCGCGGGCCGGTGGTGGAGGCGCTGGTCGGCCTCGGCTTCGCCGCCAAGCAGGCCGAAGAAGCCACCGACAAGGTGCTGGCCGCCGATCAGGACGCGACCACCTCCGGCGCGCTGCGCGCGGCCCTGTCGTTGCTGGGTAAGTCCCGATGACCCACCCCGGCGACGACTGGTCCGACCGGGAGGTCTCCGGTGCCCTCGCGCCCGGGGAAGGCGACATCGACGTCAGCCTGCGGCCGCGCTCGCTGCGGGAGTTCATCGGCCAGCCGCGGGTGCGCGAACAGCTGCAGCTCGTCATCGAGGGCGCCAAAAACCGCGGCGGCACACCGGATCACATTCTGCTGTCCGGGCCGCCGGGGCTGGGCAAGACGTCGCTCGCCATGATCATCGCGGCCGAGCTCGGATCCGCGTTGCGGCTGACGTCCGGGCCCGCGCTGGAACGCGCCGGGGATCTGGCGGCGATGCTGTCCAATCTGGTCGAGCACGATGTGCTGTTCATCGACGAGATCCACCGCATCGCGCGGCCCGCCGAGGAAATGCTCTACCTGGCGATGGAGGACTTCCGGGTCGACGTGGTCGTCGGCAAGGGCCCCGGGGCGACGTCGATTCCCCTCGAGGTGGCGCCCTTCACCCTGGTCGGCGCGACCACCCGCTCGGGCGCGCTGACCGGCCCGCTGCGGGACCGATTCGGCTTCACCGCACACATGGACTTCTACGAACCCCCCGAGCTGGAGCGGGTGCTGGCCCGCTCCGCCGGGATTCTGGGAATCGAACTCGGCGGCGATGCGGCCGAGGAGATCGCCCGGCGCTCGCGCGGCACGCCGCGGATCGCCAACCGGCTGTTGCGCCGGGTTCGGGACTTCGCCGAGGTGCGCGCCGACGGCGTGATCACCCGCGACGTCGCCAAATCCGCGCTGGCGGTTTACGACGTCGACGAACTGGGTCTGGACCGGCTGGACCGGGCGGTGCTCTCCGCGCTGACCCGCAGTTTCGGCGGCGGTCCGGTCGGGGTGTCGACGCTGGCGGTGGCGGTGGGAGAGGAGGCCACCACCGTCGAGGAGGTGTGTGAGCCGTTCCTGGTCCGCGCCGGCATGATGGCACGCACTCCGCGAGGCCGGGTGGCCACCGCCCAGGCCTGGACTCACCTCGGCATGGCGCCGCCGCCCGGGGCCGCCGGGCTCGGTCAGCCCGGTCTGTTCGAGTAGCCGGTCACGGCCGCCGGCCCGGTGGCCGCAGCAAACATCTGTGCCGCCCGTTCGGGTTACATGGCCGCGCGGTGGGTAACCAGGCTTACAGCAGTAATACCTGGTGAAGGAGATTCTGATGAGGAACAGGCGCCACGACTATGAACGCCCTCGCGCGCTGTACATGCCACGTACCCGCGGCGCGCTGACCGGGCTACTCCTGATTCTTTTGGGTGCTTGGGGTGCGTTGGTTCCGTTCTTCGGGCCCAACGTCGATTGGGCCTACATGGCTGACCCCGCGTGGACGTGGACGGCGGCCAAAGGCTGGCTGGAGGTGCTCCCGGGGGCCGCGGCCGCGGTGGGCGGCCTGCTGGTGCTCCTTTCCGGCAATCGCGCGACCGCCGTGTTCGGCGGCTGGCTGGCGGTGTGCGCCGGCGCCTGGTTCGTGGTCGGCCGCGCGTTCGCGCCGACGCTGGGCATCGGCGACGTCGGCCAACCGGCGACGACCGCGGCCGCAACGGACCTCAAACGAGCCCTGCTCGAGGTCACCTACTTCACCGGTCTGGGTGCGCTGATCGTGTTCCTGGGCGGGGCGGCCGTGGCGCGCCTGGCGGTGCGGCATGCGCGCGACGTCGCGGTGGCGGAACCGGCGCCCGTCGCAGGGGACGCCGTGCCGTCGGGTGGACCGGGCATGTATGACGAGACAAGCGGCCTGACGCGGGCCCGGACGGACGAGGTGGCGGCCCGGCCGGAGGAGCCCCGGCGGCGCAGCGGACGCGGCCTCTTCCGCCGGCATCACCACGCCGGCGTCTAGGACGGCAACCGGCAACGCGAAACGGCACCGGCAGCCTCGGCCGCCGGTGCCGTTACGCGCCGGCCTCGACTGGCGAGGAGGACGCGATGATCACGACCGCGCTGGTGTTCGCCGCGCTGGCGGCGTTATTGCACGTCTACATCTTCGTGATGGAATCGTTGACCTGGACCTCGCCGCGCACCCGCGCCACCTTCGGAACCACCGCCGAGGAAGCCGAGACCACCAAGCTGCTCGCCTTCAATCAGGGCTTTTACAACTTGTTCCTGGCCATCGTCACCGGCATCGGTATTGCCATAATCTCGTTGGGGCACAGGGATGTTGGCGCGGCACTCGTTTTCGCCGGCGTCGGATCGATGGCCGCGGCGGCGGTGGTGCTGTTGGTGTCCGCGCCCGACAAGGCGCGGGCCGCGCTGACGCAGGGCACCTTCCCGGCGATGACGATCGTGTTGCTGGTGCTCGGCCTTCAGTAGTAACACCAGCCTCATCAGCCTCAATAACCACGGTCAGCGGTTGGCGTTCGTTTGCCGCGTGGGTTACTAGTTGAAGACGCCGGGTACCCATCTCGAGCCGGAAATAGGCCCGGTATTCAACGAGGGGATGTCATGAAATACGCAGAGGACGGCCGAACCCGCGGGCTGAGCATGCCGCGCTCGCGAGGCGCGGTCAGCGGATTACTCCTGGTCATTCTGGGGGCTTGGGGGGCGTTGATACCGTTTGTCGGTCCACACTTCAACTTCGCCTACACACCGGACCGAAACTGGGCGTGGAGTTCGGCCCGGGGCTGGCTGGAAGTCGCACCCGGAGTGGCCGCCGCAATCGGCGGCCTACTGCTGATCGTCGCCGGCAACCGCGTCGCCGCGATGCTGGGCGGATGGCTGGCCGTGGCGGCCGGCGCCTGGTTCGTCGTGGGCGGCCAGGTCGCCCCGCTACTGGGAATCGGCTCCGCCGGCGACCCGATCGCCGCAACCGACCGCAAACGCGCGGTGCTCGAGGTCACCTATTTCTCGGGCCTGGGCGCGCTGATCATCTTCGTGGGTGGTGTCGTGTTGGCACGCACCGCCGTGCGCCTGGCACGCGACGTGCCGCCGTCGGCGCCGGCAGCCGCAGGGGCATCCGCCGTCGAGCCGTATCGGGATTCGGTCTACGAGCAGCCGGCCGAGGTCTCCTCGGGTGCGCTGACCAAGCCGCGCGCGTCGTCTGACCCCGAACCAAAGCGGGGCTGGCGTCGCCAGCGCGCGGGTGCGGGGTCAGGGGGCAACGCCGCGTACCTGCGTTGGCCGCACCCACAGCAGTAGTCAGCACACCAACAACAAGTCGCCCAGCCCCAAAAGGGCTGGGCGACTTGTTGTCTGGCTGAACTCAGAGCAGCCCGAGTAATTCCAGGTCGGTGACGTACTTGACGATGACCGGCGCCGACACATGCGGGATGTCTTTGTCGGGGCCGATTTTCGCTTCCTGCACCGCCGCGCGGAACACGTCGGTGGGTGCCATCGACCCGTTGGTCGGCTTCTCCGGCGTCCGGTAGTTGTGCAACAGCGGCAGCAGCGAGTACTGACGCTGCCGATCCGGCAGGGCCCGCAGCGACGTCTCGAACCGCTGCAGCCATTCGGAGTAATCGGCGATGCGCTCGATCGAATACCCGGCCTCGACCAGCCAATCGATGTACTCGTCCAGGCCGATGCCGTCGTCGTACGGGTTCATCACGTGGTACGTCTGGAAGCCGGTGTCGCTGTCCAGGATCTGCGTCCCCAGCGTCGAGATCGCCGCCGCGATGAACTCGACCGGTAGCCCGTCGTAGTGCGACCGCTGCCGGTTGCCCTTGGTGTCCAGCTCGTAGAACGAACCGGGCGCGATACCGGTGGCGACCAGGCTCAGCATCAGCCGGGTGAACATGTCCGGCAGGTTGAGCTGTCCGGCATAGGTGGTGTCGGCCAGGATCATGTCGCAGCGGAACACCGTGACGGGCAGACCACACAGGTCGTGTGCCTCACGCAGCAATACCTCGCCGGCCCACTTGCTGTTGCCATAGCCGTTGGCGTAGTTGTCGTTGATCGCGCGGGTCGCGCTGATCGTCCGGATGTCGGCGTCCTCGACGAACGTGCCCGGCTGGATCTGGTCACCGACGCCGATCGTCGACACGTACGTGTACGGCTTCTGCTTCGACGTCAGCGCGATCCGGATCAGCTCCGCGGTGCCCAGGGCGTTGGGCCCGAACAGCTCGCTGTACGGCAACACGTGGTTGACCAGCGCCGCGGGGTCGACGATGACGTCGACGGTGTCGGCCAGTCGCTGCCAGGTCTGCTGGTCCAGGCCCAGGTTGGCCTCACCCTTGTCGCCCGCGATGACCTCCAGGTGGTCGGCCGCCAGCCGCTGGTAGTGGGCGAGCAGTGTGGGGTCGCCTTCGGGAGAGCCGACGCCGAAGGTCTTGTCGAGCCGGGCGCGCGCCTCCTCGTCGGACTTGGCCCGCACCAGG
>NZ_JAICZA010000131.1 GCF_025933915.1 Mycobacterium sp. | reverse complement strand
GTGGTAGTCGCGCACCTCGGCGCCGGTGACCGGGGCACGCTCACCGTCGAAGACGACTCCCCCGATGGGATACAGCGAACGCAGCAGCCGCGGCCACCGCTCGCGGAAGAACGTGGAGTGGTCGAGGACTGCCGCACCCAATTGTGGGTGCATGTTCTGCATCGATCCAGCCCACGGGCCCTGCAGCATGCCTCGCCAATCCCCGAAATACCGCCAGGTCAGGGAATCGGGACCCAGCGGCGCGGGCGGCGCGTCGTAGCCCGACGGCGATACCGGACAGCCACCGGCGACACCGTCGGACCCGTCGGTCGTCCCGCCGGGAATCGACTGCTCAGCGGTGCCGGTCGCGTCGCGAAGCGCTGCTTCGCTGGTCAGGGGGCGCGATGCGGACGTATCTTGAGTCACTATTGGATTCCTGTAGGTATCTGAATTTTTGACTACAAACGTTGTCAGTTTTCAGCTTAGGAGCGATGTGCAGACGGGTCAACGACGGGGCCGCTGGACCGGCGTCCCCTTGGAGAGTCGCCTCGCGCTTCGCCGTGACAACCTCATAAGCGCCGGTGTGCAGTTGCTCGGCGGTTCCGGGGGTCCTGCGCTGACCGTGCGCGCGGTGTGCCGCGAGGCCGCGCTGACCGAACGCTACTTCTACGAAAGCTTCGCCGACCGTGACGAATTCGTGCGCGCGGTCTACGACGATGTCTGCACGCGCGCGATGAATACGCTGACGTCGGCGACGACCCCGCGAGAGGCCGTCGAACGCTTCGTCGAGCTGATGGTGGATGACCCGATCCGCGGGCGCGTACTGTTGCTGGCGCCGGCGGTGGAGCCGGTGCTGGTCCGGTCGGGCGCGGAGTGGATGCCCAACTTCATCGATTTGCTGCAGCACAAGCTGTCCCGGATTGGCGATGCCGTGCTGCAGAAGATGATCGCGACCAGCCTGGTCGGCGGCCTGTCGGGTCTGTTCACCGCCTACCTGCATGGGCAGCTCGGGGCGACCCGCAAACAGTTCATCGACTACTGCATCAACATGCTCTACATCACGGCGGCGCCCTATGTCCCCGCCGGAGAGCTCGGTAAGTCGCAGTAGCGGGTTTTCCTTTGCGCCGCATCGGCAAGCCTTAGAACTGAGCGCCGACCGCAGGGAGCGGTGATGTCAAACCGTTATCAGCCGCGCCAAGCAAGGAACTTGCTGCTACTGAAGTGCACAGATATATTGACTGCTACCCATCGACACAGATAACTGGAGGACCTATGTCAGCCGAGCTGACAAACCTACAGCTGTTGCATGAACTCCAGCCGGCCGTCGAGAAGTACCTGAACCGGCACGAGAGCATGCACAAGAACTGGAACCCGCACGACTACATCCCGTGGTCGGACGGCAAGAACTACTACGCGCTCGGCGGGCAGGACTGGGAGCCGGGGCAATCCCAGCTGTCCGAGGTCGCCCAGGTGGCGATGGTGCAGAACCTGATGACCGAAGACAACCTGCCGTCGTACCACCGCGAGATCGCGATGAACTTCAGCATGGACGGCCCGTGGGGGCAGTGGGTCAACCGCTGGACCGCCGAGGAGAACCGGCACGGCATCGCGCTGCGCGACTACCTGGTGGTCACCCGCGCGGTCGACCCCATCGAGCTGGAGAAGCTGCGCATCGAGGTGGTGAACCGCGGCTTCAGCCCGGGCCAGAACCAGCAGATCCGAGCCGATCTGTTTGCCGAGAGCCTGTTCGATTCCGTCACCTACGTCACGTTCCAGGAGCTGGCCACCCGGATCTCGCACCGCAACACCGGCAAGGCGTGCAACGAGACGATCGCCGACCAGCTATTGGCGAAGATCTCGGCCGACGAGAACCTGCACATGATCTTCTACCGCGACGTCACCGAGGCCGGGTTCGACATCGCCCCGAACCAGGTGATGAAGTCGCTACACAAGGTGCTGCGCAACTTCCAGATGCCCGGCTACCAGGTGCCGGAGTTCCGGCGCAAGGCCGTGATGATCGCCGTCGGTGGCGTGTACGACCCGCGCATCCACCTCGACGAGGTCGTCATGCCCGTGTTGAGGAAATGGCGCATCTTCGAGCGCGAGGACTTCACCGGTGAGGCCGCCGGGTTACGTGACGACCTCGCCCTGCTGATCAAGGAACTCGAGCAGACCTGCGAGAAGTTCGAGATCTCCAAGCAGCGCCAGCTCGACCGGGAAGCCCGCACCGGCAAGAGGACCACCGCGGCCGAGCTGCACCGGACCGAGGGCACGCTGACCATGAGCCGGCGGTAACCAAGCAGTGCGCATCGGACCCATCGCGCTCGCCAGCCCGGTGGTCTTGGCACCGATGGCCGGCGTGACCAACGTCGCATTCCGGACGCTGTGCCGTGAACTGGAGCAATTCCAGGTCGGCACCGTCAGCGGCCTGTATGTCTGCGAGATGGTGACGGCCCGCGCGCTCGTCGAGCGTCACCCGGCCACCATGCACATGACCACGTTCGCCCCCGACGAGTCGCCGCGCTCGCTGCAGCTCTACACCGTCGACCCCGCGACCACCTACGCGGCCGCCAAAATGATCGCCGACGAAGGCCTGGCCGATCACATCGACATGAATTTCGGCTGCCCGGTGCCCAAGGTGACCAAGCGCGGCGGCGGCTCGGCGCTGCCCTACAAACGGCGGCTGTTCGGTCAGATTGTCGCCGCGGCCGTGCGCGCCACCGAGGGCACCCCGATACCGGTGACCGTCAAGTTCCGCATCGGCATCGACGACGAGCACCACACCCACCTTGATGCCGGCCACATCGCCGAAGCCGAGGGCGCCGCCGCGGTCGCACTGCATGCCCGTACGGCGGCGCAACGCTACTCCGGCACCGCCAACTGGGACGAGATCGCCCGCCTCAAGCAGCATGTGCGCACGATTCCGGTGCTCGGCAACGGCGACATCTACGACGCCAGCGACGCGCTGACGATGATGGCCGCCACCGGATGCGACGGCGTGGTCATCGGCCGCGGCTGCCTGGGCCGGCCGTGGCTTTTCGCCGAGCTGTCGGCCGCTTTCACCGGCAGTCCGCCGCCCACACCGCCCACGCTGGGAGAGGTCGCCGACATCGTCCGCCGGCACGGACAGCTGCTGAGCGCGCACTTCGGCGAGGACAAGGGCATGCGCGACATCCGCAAGCACATCGCCTGGTACCTGCACGGCTTCCCCGCCGGCTCCGAGCTGCGCCGAGCGCTGGCGATGGTCAAATCACTCGACGAGCTGGACAGCCTGCTCGACGCGTTGGACGCCACGGTGCCTTTCCCCGACGAGGCGACCGGGCCCCGGGGCCGGCAGGGCTCCCCCGCCCGGGTAGTGCTGCCAGAAGGCTGGCTGGATGACCCCGACGACTGCACGGTGCCGGCAGGCGCCGACGTCATGCACTCCGGCGGCTGAGTCGCCCGGCTCGAAATCGCTTCCGGACCGATAACTCAGTACGATGTGGGCTTTGTTGCATGCGCATGGATGGCGGATGAGTTTTGTGCCGCTGCACGAGCGCGACGAAGAACGGGTGGCACGAGCCGCAGCCCCGACGATGCTGCGCTGCGCTGCCGCTACGCACGGACACGCTGACGTCTGCATCAGAGCTTCGGAGGCCGGTAGGACATGAGTGACGGCGAGAACGACGCCACTCGTAACGGTCGGCACGTACCGGGCGAGGCTCACGTCCAACCGATTCCAGCGGCCCCCTCGCCCACGTTGAGCGCCGCTCCCTGGGAGCGCTTCTTCGAGCCACCGCCCGACGACGGCCTCCACCGATGGCAACCGGAGGCTGCGATCGAGCACGCCCAGCCGCAGGAAGATGACGCCGAACAAACGGGATGCCACGCCGGGGGCGGGGTCAGCGTCGCCGATCTGATCGCGAAAATCGGCACCCCCGACCGGCCCATTCACCATCGCGCCGCGCCGGAGGTGGGGCCGTCCGAGCCCGAACCGCCCGAGTACGGGCTTCCCGAGGCCTCCCAGCCCGAGCCCGAACCGCCGCTCGACCTGCAGAAAACACAGGTCATCGACGACCTGGCCTACTCCTTCGATGCGGTCTCCGAGCTTCGGCAGCTCATGGCCGATTACCCGGACGACGACGCGCCCGACGACCAACCTCCCGACACCTTCGACGCGGCCGCCGAGCAGCCCAAACGCCGCCGCCGTCCGATGTTGCTGGCCGCCCGCACGGTAGCGGCCCTGGCCGCCGTGCTGGCCCTGGTGATGACGGGCGGGGCATGGCAGTGGAGCACGTCGAAGAACGCCCGGCTCAACACGGTCAACGCGCTCGACCCGCACTCGGACGACATCCGCGACGCGAATGGGCAGTACGGCGACGAAGACTTCTTGATCGTCGGCCTTGACTCGCGCGCCGGCGACAACGCCAACATGGGCGCAGGCGACACCGACGACGCCGACGGCGCCCGCTCAGACACCGTCATGCTGGTCAACATCCCGGCCAATCGCAAACGCGTAGTGGCGGTGTCGTTCCCCCGCGACCTGGCGATCACCCCGATCCAATGCGAGGCATGGAACCCCACCACGGGCAAGTACGGACCGCTCTACGACGCGAAGACGCAGACGTGGGGACCGAAGACGATCTACACCGAGACCAAACTGAACTCGGCGTTCGCCTTCGGCGGTCCGAAGTGCCTGGTAAAGGAAATCCAGAAGCTGTCCGGCTTGAGCATCAACCGCTTCATCGCCGTCGACTTTTCCGGCTTCGCGAAAATGGTCGATGCCCTCGGCGGCGTCGAGGTGTGCTCGAGCAGTTCGCTGCACGACTACGAACTGGGCACCGTGCTGGAACACGGCGGCCGCCAGGTCCTCGACGGCTCCACGGCATTGAACTACGTCCGTGCCCGCCAGGTCACCACGGAGATCAACGGGGACTACGGCCGCATCAAACGCCAGCAGCTGTTCTTGTCGTCGCTGCTGAGGTCGTTGATCTCCGCGGACACGTTGCTCGACCTCAACAAGCTCAACAACGTCGTCAACATGTTCATCAGCGACACCGTCGTCGACAACGTGAAGTCCAAGGACCTGGTCCAGCTCGGTCAGTCGTTGCAGGGGATGGCGGCCGGCCACGTCACGTTCGTGACGGTGCCCACCGGCGTCACCGACCAGAACGGGGACGAACCGCCGCGCATGTCCGATATGCGGGCACTGTTCGACGCCATCATCAACGACGAGCCGCTGCCAGAGGAAAACGACCAGAACGCAAAGAATTTGAGTGCGTCGCCTGGTACTGGTGCGCCCAAGGCACCCACCACCAGAAAGTCGCCGACCCCGGCGCCCGAGGCGCAGCACCAGCAGGTCACGACGGCCTCGCCGAGCGGTGTGACGGTACGGGTTTCCAACGCGACCACGCAGAGCGGTCTGGCGGCAACCGCAACCAGCCAGCTCAAGCGCGACGGCTTCAACGTGATGTCGCCCGACGATTATCCGAGTTCGGTGACCGCGACGACGGTGCTGTTCTCGCCCGGCAACGAAGAGGCCGCGGCCACCGTGGCGTCCTCGTTCACCAACGCCAAAGTCCAGCGGGTCTCCGGGTATGGGCAGGTCGTGCAGGTGGTATTGGGCCCAGACTTCAAGTCGGTCAGCGCTCCCTCACCGACCGGCTCGCCGATGACGTTACAGATCGAACGCGGCTCGAGCAGCGCGCCGGCCAAGTTGCCCGAGGACCTCACCGTCACCAACGCGGCCGACACCACCTGCGAATAAGCGGTTTTGACGGCGCTCCGCAGCCCGTCTCGGGTGCGGGGAACGTATCCTTGACGATATGCGAACCGCCTACCACGAGCAGCTCTCGGAGTTATCCGAGCGGCTCGGCGACATGTGCGGCTTGGCAGGAATCGCCATGGAGCGGGCCACCCAAGCCCTGCTGCAGGCCGACTTGGTGCTGGCCGAACAAGTGATCTCCGACCACGAAGCGATCGCCGCGATGAGCGCGCGCGCTGAGGAAAGCGCCTTTGTGCTGCTGGCATTGCAGGCACCGGTGGCCGGTGATCTGCGATCTATCGTGAGCGCCATCCAGATGGTGGCAGACATCGACCGGATGGGTGCGCTGGCGTTGCACGTCGCCAAGATCGCCCGGCGGCGGCATCCCCAGCACGCGTTGCCCGAGGAGGTCAACGGCTATTTCGCCGAGATGGGCAGCATTGCAGTCGAATTGGGAAACAGCGCCCAAGAGGTGGTGTTGTCGCGCGACCCGGAAAAGGCAGCCCGGATCCGCGAAGAAGACGACGCGATGGACGATCTGCACCGGCACCTGTTCTCGGTGCTCATGGACCGCGAATGGAAGCACGGCGTGGCGGCGGCCGTCGACGTGACGTTGCTGGGGCGCTTCTACGAGCGTTTCGCCGACCACGCCGTCGAGGTGGCCAGGCGCGTCATTTTCCAGGCGACCGGCAAACTGCCCGAGGAAGAAGCGAAACCCCCCTCGCAGTAAGCGAAAGCACGTCCGGGCTAAGTTGAATCGCCCGACTCCTCGCGCCTCGCTACGCGAGCCGCTTCGTCTTCGGGCTAAGTTGAATCGCCCGACTCCTCGCGCCTCGCTACGCGAGCCGCTTCGTCTTCGGGCTAGCCGAAGCGGCCCGAGATGTAGTCCTCGGTCGCCTTTTGATTCGGGTTGGAAAAGATCTTCTCCGTGTCATCGACCTCGATCAGCCGTCCCGGTTTACCGACGGCTTCCAGGTTGAAAAACGCGGTGTAGTCGCTGACCCGGGCGGCCTGTTGCATGTTGTGGGTGACGATGACGATGGTATAGGTCTGCTTCAACTCGCTGATCAGCTCTTCGATGGCCATCGTCGAGATCGGGTCCAGCGCTGAGCAGGGCTCATCCATCAGGAGGACATCGGGTTGCACGGCGATGGCCCTCGCGATGCACAGCCGCTGCTGCTGGCCACCGGACAGTCCACCGCCGGGCCGGTCCAACCGATCCTTGACCTCGTCCCACAGGTTTGCGCCGCGCAGCGAATACTCGGCCGTCTCATCGAGCGCTTTGCGATTGCGCACACCTTGCAGCTTCAGGCCAGCTACCACGTTGTCGCGAATCGACATGGCGGGGAACGGGTTCGGCCGCTGGAACACCATCCCGATGGCCCGGCGCACCCCGACCGGGTCGATACCCGCGCCGTAGATGTCTTCGTCGTCGAGGAGCACGCTGCCCTCGACTCGCCCGCCGGGCACCACCTCATGCATGCGGTTGAGGGTGCGCAGCACCGTCGTCTTGCCGCAACCCGACGGACCGATGAACGCTGTCACGCTGCGAGGCAGAACCGTCAGCGTCACCTCCGCGACGGCGTGAAACGGCCCGTAGTAGATGTTGACGCCCTTGAGGTCCAACCGTTTGGCCACTAGTGCTCCTGCCTATGACTTTCTGGCGCCAAGGAATTTCGCTATCACTCGGGCCACGATATTGATCGTGGCGATCACCAGGATGAGGGTTAACGCGGCACCCCACAACCGATCCGTGGGGATGGGGTTGAGGCCTGCGCCGGCCGACGTCTGGTTGAACATCATGCCTGGCAGCGTCCCCATGAAGTCACTGAAGACATTGAAGTTCATCGACTGTGCATAACCGACCAGGATCAACAGCGGCGCCGTCTCCCCCATCACCCTGGCCATCGCCAGCAAGATCCCGGTGACGATGCCGGAAACCCCGGTGGGGATCACCACCCGGACGATGGTCTTCCACTTGGTGATGCCCAGCGCATAACTGGCCTCGCGAAGATCCACCGGAACGATCCGCAGCATTTCCTCCGTCGCGCGCACGATCACCGGGAGCATCAACAAGACGAGCGCCAGCGATACGGCGAACTCGGACCGGGGAAGACCCAGCGTGGCCACACACAACGCATAGATGAACAACGCCGCCACGATCGAGGGCACCCCGCTCAGGATGTCCACCATGAACGAGACCAACCGTCCCAGCGCAGTACCGCCACCGTATTCGACCAGATAGATCGCGACCATGAGACCGATCGGGATGGAGATGACAGCGCATACCAATCCCTGCAGCACCGTGCCGACCAGTGCGTGGTAGGCGCCCCCACCGGTCACGAAAGCCGTCATTCCGGCTTGCGAGTGCGACCACCACACGGTGGACGTGACCGCCTTGAATCCCTTGGCGACCACCGACCACAACACCATCACCAACGGCGTCACGGCCACCAGCAACGCCAGTGAAACAAGGGCGGTCGCAACACGATTCGTGATTCGACGGCGAAACGTCAGTGGTGAGAACGTCCGCGACTTGAGCGGGCGGTCCAGCATCGAAGTCATCGGACGCCCTTTCGGCCGGCCCGGGCGACGGCGCCGCGGGCCAGGGCGTCGACCAGGAAGGTGAGCACGAAGAGCGTCAGCCCCGCACCGATGTACGCGCCGGTCTTGAATCGGTCGTCGAATTCCGCCGCGGCACCCGCGATCGTGGTGGCGAAGGTGGAGCCGCCGTCGAACAGTGACCAACCGAATGCTGACTGGGTGCCGCGCAAAATGATCAGCAGCGCGACCGTCTCGCCCAGAGCGCGGCCAAGCCCCAGCATCCCGCCGCTGATGTACCCCGACCGCCCGAACGGCAGCGTGACAGTCTTCACCACTTCCCACCGGGTGGCCCCGAGCGCCAGCACGGCTTCGATTTGGTCCTGCGGTGTCTGGACGAACACTTCGCGGGTGACAGCGGTGATGATCGGCAGAATCATCACCGCCAAGACGATGCCGCCGGTGAAGATGGTGCCGCCGCCGGCGGCTGACGCGTTGCCGTCGGCGAACAGGAAGCACCAGCCCATGGAGCGGTTGAGCCAGGTGGCGAGGGGGCGCAGCTGCGGCGCCAAAACATACAGACCCCAGGCGCCGTAGATGATCGAGGGCACCGCGGCGAGCAGGTCGACCGCGTAGGCCAACGGCGTGGCGAGCCGCCGGGGAGAGTACTGCGTGATGAAAAGGGCGACGCCCAGCGCGACCGGCATGGCCAAGGTCAACGCGAACAGCGACACGAACACGGTGACCGGCAGCAGGCTGGCAATCCCGAAGTGCATCGCCGAGGTGTCGGTGGTGACCCAGTTACCGCCGTAGCTGAAAAAGTTTTCGCGATTCCGCTGCAACGCCGGTGCCGCGCGCCCGAACAGGAACACGGCGATCGCGGCGATCACAACGATGATCAGCACGCCCGAGGCCTGTGTCAGCCAGCGGAATACCCGGTCTCCCACAGGTGGTCGCCCCTCGCCCCAGGGGCTGGTGGGTGTCGTCGGCGGCTCGGGAAAAGGCACGGCCAGGATGGCGCCCGAGCCCGCGTCGATGGGGTTTGGCGTTGTCACTGCGATCCCGCCACAGTTCTGCCGTCGCTCCTTGGAAACCGCCTCACTGGGTCACTGCAGCGCATTGATCGCTGCAACCAGTCGTTCCTTGACCTTATCGGGCAATGGAATGTAGCCGGCCGAGGAAAGTTCGGCCTGCCCGCTGGTGGCGGCCACGGAGAGGAACGATTTGATTGCCCCGGCGGTCTCCGCGTCGTAGCCCTTGGAACAAACGATCTCGTAGGTGACGAGCACCAACGGGTATACGCCCGGCTCCTGTGAGGCGTACATGGCGTTGAGGTCGAGCAACAGGTCGTTGCCGTCGCCGAGGAATTTGGCTGCCTTGATGGCGTTTCCGGCGGTGTCGTTGGTAAGTGGGGTCACACCGCCGCGGGTCGCGATCTTGGCATAGGACACGCGGGCCTGGTCGGCGAAGCCCTTCTCGACGTATCCGATGGCACCGGCAATGGCCTGCACCGCCTGAATGACGCCGGCCGACTTCGCGGCGCCCTCGCCGACACCTCCCTGGAATTCCGTGCCGACCCCCTTGGCCCAGCTCTGCGGTGCGGCGGCGGTCAGATACTTTTGCACGTTGTCGGTGGTTCCCGACGAGTCGGATCGGTAGATCGGCGTGATCTTGGTGTCGGGCAGCGCCACACCCGGATTGAGGGCGGCCAGGACCGGGTCGTTCCAGGTGGTTATCTTGCCGGTGAAAATCTTGGCCACTACGTCACTGCTGACCGCCAGGGCCGGATTTCCCGGCAGGTTGTAGGCGATCGCGATCGGACCGAACACCAGCGGCAGGTCCCACGCCGGGTTCCCGCCACAGCGGTTGGCGGCGGGGCCGATCTGTTCGGCGACCAAAGGCGAGTCCGCTCCCGCGAAATCCACATGCCCGGCGATGAACTGCTCGCGGCCGGCACCCGACCCGGTTGGGTTGTAGGCCAGGCCCTTGCCCGGGCAGTACTGGCCCCACACCTGATTGAAGACCGTGATCGCATTCTCTTGAGCGGTCGAGCCCTCCGCCGTCAGCTTGTTCTTGCCACCGCACTCCGCGGTGCCGGTACCGCCGGTGATGCTGGGCGCCGAGGCCCCACGGCGGTTTTCGTCGCTGCCACAGGCCGTCAGCGCTGTGGCGCACAGTGCCGTCGCCAACACCACCGCGGCCAGCGCCCTGCCCTGCCTATCGAGCTTCACCGATCTCGCTTTCTTGACAACGTTCCGGACGCATGTGGCCGCGGCTGGTCATCCTTCTGTCAGGTTGCCAAGTCGCGGCGAAAGTATGCGCCGGCGCGGCGCACAGCAACGTCTCGGTAGCAAGCACCAGGCTAACGATCCGGGTGGATGCCGCTCGTACCCGCGGTCAGTTCGCGGCGGGTACGACCGCGTATGCGGTGTCGACGCTGTAGGTGGTGAAGCCCAAACGCTGGTAGGTGCGCACCGCTGCGACGTTGTCGGACTCGACGTAAAGCATCACGGCGGGGTCGGCGGCATTGGCCAGCCGGCGCGCCAGCCATTCGATACCGACGGCGGTCAACAGCTGTCCCAGGCCGCGACCCTGTGCCGACGGATCGACGCCTACGACGTACACCTCCCCCAAGCCGGGCCGATCGAGATGCACTTTCGTCCAGTGAAAGCCCAGCAGCCTGCCGCGCTCGTCGCCCGCGGAGTCGTCGAACGCGAGAAATAAGCCCGTCGGGTCGAACCACGGTTCGTCGCGCCGCTCCGCCAGCTCGACGTCGCTCCAGCCGCCCTGCTCGGGGTGGTAGGCGAACGCGGCGTTGTTGACGCGCAGCAGCTCGGCGTCATCGGCCGTACCCGCATAGGTGCGAATCTGCACCCCGGGCACCGCGGGCACGGCGTCGGGAAGATCGCGCAGTGAGCGTCGCATCTGCATCAGTTCCCGCACGGGCGCCAAGCCCAGCGCGGACGCGGTCGCCCGGGCGGGCTCGAGCGTGCCGTGCGCCCAGAATCGGTTGCCCGCACCGGTTCTGGCCAACGCCGCACGAACCAGTGCGGCCCCGATACCGCGCCGACGGGCCTGCGGGTGCACCACGAGTTCCGCCATTCCCGTATCCCCGTCGCGCGGCGGGCTGAGATTGAGATAACCGACGATCGCACCGGCCTCGGCCGTTGTGATCAGCAGATGCTCCGTGCGGTCATGCCCGAGCTCGCGCAGCACCTGTTCGCCGACAGGCGCTACACCATCGAATTCCGTTGCCGCAGCGACAAGTTCGTGCACACCCTGCTGTTCTTCGGCGGTCAGTGTCCGACGCCAGTCAGATGAGCTCACTGAGTATGCAACGGATCGACCAGCGGATCTTGGACATCGCCGGAGTCAGAGTCGGAGTCATTGTCGGCGCCCTCGGGCGCCTCGGCGGCGTCAGGCTCGGCGGCGGGCGTGCGGCCGCGCGCCGGCCGGACGGCCTTGTACCCCACGTTGCGTACCGTGCCGATCAGGGCCTCGTGCTCGGGGCCGAGTTTGGCCCGTAGCCGACGTACGTGCACATCGACAGTGCGCGTGCCGCCGAAGAAGTCGTATCCCCACACCTCATGCAGCAACTGCGCCCGCGTGAACACCCGCCCGGCGTGCTGAGCCAGGTATTTGAGCAACTCGAATTCTTTGTAGGTGAGGTCGAGGGGGCGGCCCCGCAGCCGGGCGGTGTAGGTGCCTTCGTCGATCACCAACTCGCCCAGGCTGACCTTGCCGGCGCTTTCCTGGTCCGCGAGCCCGCCGCGGCGACCGACCACCAGCCGCAGCCGCGCGTCGATCTCGGCGGGCCCGGTGGTGGGCAGCAGGATCTCGTCCAGACCCCAGTCGGCGCTGACGGCCACCAGCCCGCCTTCGCTCACCACAGCCAGTACGGCAACCGACCGGCCGGCCGTGCTCAGCAGGCGGCACAGCCCGCGCGCCGACGACAAATCGGTGCGCGCGTCCACGATCACGGCGTCCGCCGTCCCGGCCTCGAGCAGCGAGGCTGGTTCTGGCGGCGCTGTCCGAACGGCATGCGGAAGCAGCGACAACGCGGGCAGGACCGGATCGGGATGCAGCTCCGAGGTCAGCAGTAAAAGCTCCAACTAGTCCCTCCAGCTCGGGGAACGGCATCTCCCAAGTTCACAACGTCATCACGCGTTAGTTACCAGGTCATCAACGATAACGTGTTACCTGGCTTTTTCGCGTGGCAGACGAGCCACTGTGAGCCCTGCCACGGGCGATCCGGCGGCGTCGGAGGGTGCGCCACAATATGCGGGTGCCCAAGATGCTGATTGCTGTGACCGCGACGGCAACCCTGGTGGCCGTGGCTGCCCTCGGTGCGATCGGCGTCGACTACGGCACCAGCATCTACGCCGAATACCGGCTGTCGACCAACGTGCGTAAAGCGGCCAATCTGGACAGCGACCCATTCGTGGCCATCGTGGCGTTTCCCTTTATTCCGCAGGCCATGCGCGGCAACTACAACCAGTTGGAGATCAAAGCCAACGCCGTCGAACATGCGATGACCGGCAGGGCCACCCTCGAAGCCACGATGTACTCGGTGAACCTCGCACAGGCGTCCTGGCTGGTCAGGCCCGATGCGAAGCTGGCCGTGGACAAACTGGAGAGCCGCATCATCATCGACTCGACGCACCTGGGCCGATACATGGGCATCAGCGATCTGATGGTGGAGGCCCCACCCAAGGAAACCAACACCGCCACCGGCGGCGTCACCGCGTCGGGCATCTCGGACAGCCACGGTCTCGTGTTCACCGGTACGCCCACATCGGCCGGCTTCGATCGCCGGGTCAGCGTCTCGGTCGACCTTTCCATCGCCCCCGATGACCCGGCGACGTTGGTGTTCACCCCCACCGGCGTCCTCACCGGTCCGGACACCGCCGACCAGACCGTCCCGGCCGCCAAGCGGGACGCCGTACTGCACGCGTTCGGCGGCAGACTTCCCGATCAGCGACTTCCCTTCGGTGTCGCGCCCACCACCGAGGGGGCGCGGGGCTCCGACGTCATCATCGAGGGCATCTCCCATGGAGTAACCGTGACCCTGGACGGGTTTAAACGGTCATGACGCACGCCGACGACACCGTTGAGCAC
>NZ_JAICZA010000160.1 GCF_025933915.1 Mycobacterium sp. | reverse complement strand
TCCTACGGGTCGGTGATTTCGGGCCTGGCCGGCGCAGCATGGCTGGGCGCCGCGTCGGTTGCGATGACGGCCGCCGCCGCGCCCTACGTGGCGTGGCTGACGATGACAGCTGACCTCTGCGAGCAGACCGCCACCCAGGCCGGGGCCGCCGCAGCCGCCTACGACGCCGCGTTCGCGATGACGGTGCCCCCACCGATGGTCGCGGCCAACCGCGCGCAGCTGATGGCGTTGATCGCGACAAACTTTCTGGGCCAAAACATCCCGGCGATCGCGGCCACCGAAGCCGAGTACGGTGAAATGTGGGCGCAGGATGCCGCGGCAATGTATGCGTATGCCGCCGCGTCCGCTGCCGCTTCGGCGTTACCGCCGTTCACCTCGCCCCCGCCCACCACAAATCCGGCCGGCGTCGCCGGCCAGGTTGCCGCAGTCGCCCACGCCAGCGCCACGTCAGCCGGCGGCACCCAGAGCATCATGTCGACGGGCTCGCGGCTGCTCTCCGCAGTACCCGGTGCACTTCAGGGGCTCACGCTGCCCGCACCGGGCGCTGCCGCCGCACTCCCATCGTTCTTGCAATTGCTGAGCTTGCTGAGCCCGGTGAACCTGGCCGTCTCGTCGGCGGCGACAGCCATCACGTCGACGGGCACCGCCGGGTCGTATACGGGGTTGGGATATGCGGTGCACTACGACGCAGACGGTGCCAGCAAGATGGATGCCATACTGCGGCGTTTGGGGCCGGCTCCGGAAGGCTCAGGACCAGGCGTACCAGTGTCATTGGGTTCGGCAGACCTGGGGGCAGGCAGCGGTGCGCCGCCTCCATGGTCGGCGGGTTTAGGCCGGGCCTACTCGATTGGCGCGCTGTCGGTGCCGCCGAGCTGGGCCGCAGCCGCCCCGCCGCTCAGGAGCGTCTCGGTAGCGGGGCCCAACACTCTGTCCAGTGCTGCCCCGACGGTTTTGGCAGCGATCCCACAAGATCTGCTCAACGAAATGCTGCTGGCGGGCATGGCGGTACGCGGCATCGGCGGTAGTGCCCCTCGGGGCCGGCCCAGGATCACCATCACCGTCACGCAGCACCCACCGGATAGCGAAAACGGGCGTTGACTCCGCGACGGCGGCGGCAAAGGCCCCTACTCACCCGGGTGAATTGGCTCGCCGGGTGATGACGACTCACCCCGCGTCGGTGAATGCTGATCGGCAGCTGGCGAGCGGAGGGAAAATGCAGCCAACGATGTACCAGATCTGCATTCGAGGCCGCGTGACCGAGCGGCTCGGGTCCGCATTAGAAGGAATGCGCCTCGAGGCCGGTGCGACCGACACCGCATTCACTGGTGAAATCCGTGACCAGTCACAGCTTTACGGACTCCTCGACCGGGTCCGTGATCTGGGCCTCGAGCTCGTCAGCGTCCAGCCGAAGCTCGCGGCCGACCCCGCGACAACAACCCGCATCAGGAAGGATCTGTAATGCAAGCCATCACTGTTTCAGATCGTAATGCCGGTGTAGCCGGCCTGTCGTTGACCGACCTTCCCTACCCCCAGGCGGCCGACAACGAGGTCATCGTGCGGGTGCACGCCGCGGGTTTCACACGCGGGGAGCTTGACTGGCCACACACTTGGATCGACCGCGCGGGTCGTGACCGGACACCGAGTGTGCCCGGCCACGAGCTCTCGGGTGTCGTGGTTGAGTTGGGGTACGGCACAACGCTTTTGAGCGTCGGCCAGCGGGTATTCGGACTGACCGACTGGGCCCGCAACGGGTCGCTCGCGGAGTACACGGCCGTGGAAGCCCGTAATCTCGCCCCGCTGCCGATGGACATCGACCATACCGTGGCCGCGGCGCTGCCGATCTCTGGATTGGCTGCCTGGCAGGGCCTGTTCGATCACGGCCGCCTCGCCGCGGGGCAAACGGTTCTTATTCACGGCGCCACGGGTGGTGTTGGGTCGATCGCGGTGCAGCTCGCTCGCGAGGTCGGTGCGCGTGTCATTGGCACCGGCCGGGCCGCGGACCGGGACCGGGCCGGGGAGCTCGGCGTCCACACCTTCCTCGACCTGGAGACCGAAAAGCTGGAGGACGCAGGCGAAGTGGACGTGGTGTTCGACGTGATCGGCGGAGACATCCTGGCCCGCTCGGCGGCTGTTGTGCGGGCTGGCGGAACGCTGGTCACCATCGCCGAGCCGCCGAAGACCCTGCCGAGCGATGGGCGGGCAGTTTTCTTCCTCGTCGAAGCCGATCGTGACCGGCTCGCTGACCTCGCCGCCCGAGTACGAGACGGACGCCTCACACCGGTGGTGGGTGCGGTG
Source organism: Mycobacterium sp. (assembly GCF_025933915.1). Classification (GTDB taxonomy): domain Bacteria; phylum Actinomycetota; class Actinomycetes; order Mycobacteriales; family Mycobacteriaceae; genus Mycobacterium. The sequence goes on along the minus strand of NZ_JAICZA010000160.1, from coordinate 7,814 downwards.
CTGCCCCTCGCCGATGCCGGCGCGGCATTCGCCCCCGGAAAGCGCATCGCCGGCAAGACGATCCTGCGGATCACCGAGGACTGAAAAGAAGACTCGGCACCCCACGGGTCATCCCAAATCGTGCGATCACGTCAGCCAGTCGCCAGACATCCGATGGGAAGGCGGCCAAAATGGCCCTCAAAGTACCACTCGCCGCACTGACTGTTGCGGTGATGTTCGCGCCTGGGGCATGCGCCGAACCGACGCCAGAGCACTCGGATCAAAAGCCGGTGGTGCGACCAATTTTCAATCAAACAACCAATGTCCCGGGCAAATCACTCGAGGCAGTGACCGTCAGCTATCCGCCCGGAGCCAAGAGCGGAGCTCACCACCACGCGAAATCGGCGTTCATCATGGCCTACGTGATCTCCGGAGCGATCCGCAGTCAAGTCGAAGGTGAGCCGGCACGGGTCTATCACCCCGGCGAGACGTGGAGTGAAGCCCCCGGCGCGCACCACACGATCAGTGAAAATGCCAGCGCCACTGAACCCGCTGAATTGCTGGCGGTCTTCCTGCTCGATAGTGGAGACGGCCCGCTCACCACGGACGACAACGCGAGAAGATGAGGCAGCGCGTCGGTCGACGGAATATGTTCGCACCGTGTGACATTCACAATTTGACGGCATTCCGATTTTCGGGAGAAGTCCATGCGCACCCCTGATCCGATCCGAGTTGTCCGGATGGCATTGCGATTCTCGCTCGCGGCGGCCTTTCTGTCCGCTGTTGCCGACCGATTCGGCTGGTGGGAACCGCTCGGACAGGGGAGCTGGGGGAGCATGGGCCGCTTCGCCGACTACACCCACCAGCTTGTCCCGTTTGCTTCCGGATGGTTACTGACCGTCATCGTGTGGGTTGCCACCGCCACCGAAGCGACCCTGGGAGTCCTGCTTATCGCGGGCTGGTGGCCAAAACTCGTTGGGGCGGCGACTTGCTTGGTGCTCATACTATTTGGAACGGCGATGGCCGTATCTCTCGGGATTGAAACACCGCTGAGCTACAGCGTCTTCTCCGCGGCGAGTGCGGCCGCGGCCTACCCGATACTCGGCACGACATCGCCGTCACGCACCACTGGCCCCCATTCAGTCCGGAAACTTCCAACCGTCGTGAGCTGGCGCGTTGTAACGGGTGAGTCTCGCCCAAACACAGTGGGGCGTACCGAGCTTCGGATACGAGGGTAGATGAAAGCCGGCGAAGACTTCGACGTGATCGTCGTGGGTGGCGGTGTGGGCGGTGTTGCCGCAGTGCGAAAGCTTGCGTCCGTGGGCCTTTCAGTGGCGCTCGTTGAGGATCGCCTGGTCGGTGGGGAGTGTCATTACTGGGGTTGCAACCCGAGCAAAACGCTGCTTCGCCCGATCGAGGTGTTCAATCTCGCGAAGGCGGTCCCTGGCGTGCGCGAGGCTATTTCGGGAAACGGATTGGACGTGGCGGCCGTCTTCGCGAAACGCGACGCGATCATCGAGAATCTCTCGGACCAAGACCGAACAGCCTCACTGCGCGAAGCCGGCGTAGCAGTGTTTCACGGGTTCGGCCGGTTGAGCGGCGAACGAACAGTGCGGGTGGCCTACGCCCTGGGAGATACCACCGAAGCGGTCTTGACCGCACACCACGCGGTCGTGCTGGCGACCGGCACTCGTCCTCACGTGCCGGAGATACCCGGGTTGGCGCAAGCACGCCCGTGGACCAATCGGGACGTGACGACGATGACAGAGGTGCCACCTCGCGCGCTGGTGGTGGGCGCCGGCCCCGTCGGTGTCGAGTTCGCCACCATCCTGACCGGATTGGGGTCCGCCGTAACACTTCTGGTGCGTGGGAGCACCCTTCTTCCCAACTGCGAACCTGAAGCTCGCGAGCTGGTCGCGCAGTCGCTGCGAAGCAAAGGCGTCACGATCCACTTTGAGACAGAGTTGTCGGCGGTAGCGCGCCCCGCGGCGGGCGGACCCGTCACCGCGACTTTTCACCGTCAGACCATCGAGGTAGACGAGCTCGTCCTGGCCGCCGGACGGCGCACGAATACCGACAACATCGGACTGGAAACCCTTGGCCTGCCGAGCGGCGGGTTCGTTGCCGTGAACGACCATCTCCAGGCGGTCGGTGTCGCAGGCGACTGGCTCTACGCCCTGGGAGACACCACCGGGCGGGCTCGGCTGTCTCATATCTCCACCTACCATGGCCGCCTCGTGGCCGACATCATCGCGGCCCGGGCGGCGGGGCGAGAACTTTCCGAAAACGAGTTGACTGCCCATGATGCCGGCAGCCTTGCACAGGTCATCTTCACTGAGCCTCAAGTGGCCTGGGTTGGGCGCACGGAAAGTCGAGCCCGCGCGGAAGGGTTCGCGGTACGGACGCGAACGGCCCATTACCCTGGCACACTGTCATTCCTGGCCCTCTTCAGGGAGGGCTTCCAAGGATGGGCGAAGTTGGTCATCGATGCCGATACCAACACTTTGCTCGGAGCGACATTCGTCGGCCCGGAGTTCTCGGAACTGGTTCAAGCAGCCACCCTGACCATCGTCGCGAAGGTCCCAGTCAGCCTCCTACGCCACGCTGTCGCGCCACACCCGACGGTCAACCAGGTCTGGGATCTGCTCGTCGCCCAAGAGTCCGAACTTGCCCCGTTGCTGAACGACGAGGCGGAGAAAGCACCGAAGAGCGCTTAGCGAATCGCGTTATCTAACAACCCGTCACCTCGAGCCTTGAGAGGAACCATGATGACCCACGAGTGGCCGGTCGTCTCACCGTGACCATGCTGGTAGCGGGGGTCCGCACGCTCGGCGGCAAAGTGGAGATGCTGGAACTGGACGGCCCGCGACCGTTGGCGGCCGACGAGGTCCTCATCGATATTCGCGGCGCTGGGGTTGGCAACTGGGACAACATCGTTCGTTACGGCGGTTGGGACATCGGCAGGACTCCGCCGCTGGCGCTCGGTGTCGAGGCGGCCGGGGTCATCAAGGCCGCCGGTGCCCACGCGAGCGGCTTCACTGTAGGCGATGAGGTGTTGTGCCACCCTGTGCCGCTGCGCGACCAGGGCACGTGGGCGCCGGTGGTGATCGCACCCGTCGCATCGCTCGCCCACAAACCGCCCGAGATTCCGTGGGAGACCGCAGCGATCTTTCCGGTGCCGGCGTTGACCGCCGAGCAAGTGGTCGGCGAGGCATTGGCCCTGCGTGGTGGAGAAACGTTGCTCGTTCACGGCGCGGGCGGAATCACCGGCGGGCTCATCGTCCAGCTGGCCGCCCTGCGCGGGGTCGATGTGCTCGCTACCGCCGGCCCGCGCAGTGCCGACCGAGTCCGCGCGCATGGCGCCCGCGAAGTGATCGACTACCGCGATCCGCTGTGGCCCCAACACGCAAGGGCGTTGGCGGACCCCATCGACGCCGTCGCCAACGCGGCTCCGGGGGGTGCTGCCGCGGCAATGGCCGCGCTGGCCGACGGCGGCCGGCTGGCCACCATCACCCCCGACCCACCCGCATCCGCCCGCGGGATCGGCGTGACCGCGGTTTACGTCCGTTCCGACGGGGCGCAACTCGGCCGGCTGACCGCGCTACTCGCGTCGCGCCGGTTGAGCATGCCGACCCCGCGTGCCTGCGGCCTGGATCAGGCCGCCGCCGCTCTCGCACATGTCGTCGCAGGCCACGAGGCCCGCGGAGTCGTCATCACCAAGACATCTCACGAAGTTAGCCGAAAAAAACCTCACACCACCAAGGAGTCTCGATGAGTACCATTACCCCGATCCACACCGGAGTGGCCGACCACATCGGACACTACGCCGACGCTGTCGCCGTATCCGGTGGCGGCACACAAATTTTCGTCTCCGGCACACCCGGGGTGCGCGAAGACGGCACCCTGCCCGAGGACTTTCCCGACGAGGCCCGGCAGTGCTGGGACAATGTCGAAACCGCGCTCCGCAAGGCCGGCGCCAAGCTCACCGATATCGTCTACATGCGCCAGTGGGTCACCAGTCGTGACAATGCGTCCGCCTACCTGGCGGTGAGCAAAGAGATCATCCGGCACCGACCCGCCGCCATGTTCAGCATCATCGACGGGCTGGTGTGGCCCAACATCCGCGTGGAAGTCGAAGTCACGGCCATTCTGCCGGCATGAGCGATTACGCAAAAGTCGACTTGTCCACCGACGAACCGCTGACCACGACCCGATCGGTGCGCAAACGTCTCGATTTGACGAAACCTGTTCCCATCGGCCTGATCCGGGAATGCGTGGAGATCGCGGTGCAGGCACCGACATCGTCCGACAACGTCTATCACGCCACGTCTGGCGCCCAGTCATCGTCGCGCGCCGAACGGCCCCCGCAGTGACGTTGCGCGACGCGGCACCGACCAGTCGCGCGATGGTGGTCGCGGTGATGGTGTCGATGGTCGCGTTCCTCGACTCCACGGTGATCAATCTGGCTCTGCCGGCCATCGAGCACGATCTCGGCGGCGGCCTGGCGTCGCAGCAATGGATCATTGACGGCTACCTGTTGGCGATGGCGGCCGCGATTCTGCCCGGCGGGTCCATCTCGGATATGTTCGGACGCGTTCCGGTGATGCGATTCGGGCTGCTGACTTTCGGGGCGGGCTCGGTTCTGGCGGCGGTTGCCGCCTCACCGGCGATGCTGATCGTCGCGCGCCTCATCCAGGGCGTGGGTGCGGCTTTCCTGGTACCGGGCTCGCTGGCGCTGATCAACACCGTCTTCGACAAAGCACGCCAGTCCGCGGCGATCGGCGTCTGGACCGGGTGGACGGGAACCGCCTTCGCGTTGGGCCCCCTGCTGGGCGGAATGTCCGTCGACTTCCTAGGCTGGCGTTGGATTTTCGTATTGTCAGCGATCCCCATGGCGGTCGGATACGCGCTGACGTTCTGGCTGTGTCCAATGTCGGGGCGGGTCGAAGGCGCCCGTGTCGATACCGCGGGGGTGGGCTTGTCGGCGGTAGGGCTGGCCGCGACGGTGTATGCGTTGATCGAATCGCAACGCGATGGCTGGACCGACCCGCTCGTCGTCACGCCATTGGTGGTCGGGATTGCCGCACTCGCCGGCTTCGTGACCTGGCAGCACCGCAGCAGCTGCCCGATGCTTCCGTTGCCGCTGTTCACCTTTCGTAACTTCGCTGCCGCCAACCTGGTCACCGCGTTCGTCTACGGCGCGTTGACGCTGGGCTCGCTGGCCGTCGCCCTCTACACCCAAGAAGTCGCTGGCTACTCAGCCACCGCGGCCGGACTGGCCACCCTGCCGATTCCGGCGCTGTCGTTCGTGCTGGCCCGTCATGTCGGCCGCATCGCGGCCCGGGTGGGACCACGCGCGTTTCTGATCGCCGGGCCCGCGCTGGCGGGGGCGGGGCTGTTGCTGATCCGCCCGAAACCCACTGGATTCCACGCGATCACCGACCTGGTACCCGGGATGACCGTGCTGGCGATCGGGCTGGTTGCGACTATCACACCGCTGACGTCGGTGATGCTGGCCTCGGTGCCGACCGAACACAGCGGCCTGGCGTCGGCGATCAACAACGCCGCCTCGCGGCTGGCCGCGCTGATGTCGATCGGGTCCATCGGCCTAATCACCGTCGGCGCGGCGAGCGCCGCCGGATTCGCCCACGTGTTGGAGGTGAGCGCCGCACTATTCGCACTGGGCGCGTTGTGCGCCGCGCTGTTGATAACCAATCCTCCCGCCGGGTGCCAACCTGTCCCATGCGACATCGCGGCGTTGTGCCGCGACCGGCCCGGTGTACAGCCCGCCCTGGCCAGCAGGCCCTCGGCCGCGACTGAACCATCCCCTCCGCAGGGAGGTACCTCAACGTGACACGACACGTTGGAGGACAGATGACAGCCGCACCCGTACCGTCCGGAGCCCAAGACCACCAGCGCATGATGACCATGCTGACTGGATTCTGGGTCACCCAGATCGTTCGCGCTGCAGCGACTTTCAACTTGGGGCGGTTCGCCGTCAGAGAAACCGTAGGGATCTGAACAGCGATCAGTGAAAGGCGCCGCAACCTTCACCATCACGGCGAAGGAGCCCACCGCGGGAATCAACTCGGCAGCTATGGCGTTCGGCTAGCCGTGGCGCAGACGATGAGATGCCTAAATGTCAGCCCATCGAGCATTCCTAATCGGGGGGCATGGTGTTGACGCTGCTCAAGCGGGCATGGGTTCCGCTGGTTGTGGCCGTGGCGCTGATCATCGGCGGCGTCGCAGTAATGCGACTCAATGGCGTTTTCCCAGGACCTGGCCTGTCCAAGCCCGATCCCCGGGATGCGACCCCGCCGTATGCGGCCAAGACCGCCATCTACGAAATCCTGGGGCCGCCCGGGACGACCGGCGTCGTCAACTGGATGGATGCGGAGTCGATACCGCAGAAGGCCAGCTTCACCACATTGCCGTGGTCGACAACGATCGTCGCCGAGATGCCCGGCATCTTCGCCTACGTCGTCGCCCAAGGTGACAGTCCCTTCATAGGCTGCCGCATCACCGTCGACGGCAAGTTGGTCGATCAACAACAGGCCAGCACCCGCAACGCTCAGGTGTCCTGCTTGGACAAGTCCGCGTGACCGACGATACGAGCGACACGGACGAAATCCCCGTCGCGCCGCACACCGACGTTGAGCACAAACCGCGGGTGGCCCGCTCCATCCGCGCCCTAGCGTTGCCGATCGTCATCATCTGGGTGCTGCTCGCGGTCGGCGTCAACGTCTTCGTCCCACAGTTGGAGAAGGTTGCCGAGGAAGTCTCGGTGCCGCTCTCGCCTTCCGACGCGCCGTCGGTGACCGGGATGAAGCATATCGGGGAGAAATTCAAGGAGTACGACTCCGACAACCTCGTCCTGGTGACCCTGGTCGGCGACAAACCCCTCGGCGAGGACGCTCACCGGTACTACGACGATCTCGTCAAGAAGATCCAGCAGGATCACGAACACGTCGAGCACGCGCTGAACTTCTGGGGACAGCGATTCACGTCCTCCGGTGTCGAGAGCTACGACCACAAGGCCGCCTATGTCCAGGTCAACCTGCGCGGTGACCAGGGCGGGGCCGTCGGCGACAAATCGGTTGCCGCGGTTCGCCAAATAGTCGCGGACTCGAAGCCGCCGGCGGGGGTGAAGGCCTACGTCGCCGGTCAGGGAGCCCTGACCGCCGACACGATCGTCGTCGGCGACGCGAGCCTGGCCAAGATGACGATCATCACCATCATCATCATCGCGATCATGCTGGCGTTCGTCTATCGATCCATCGGCACGGTGCTGCTGACGATGGTCATCCTGTTCGTTGGACTGGCCACCGGTCGCGGCGTGGTGGCGCTGCTGGGCAACACCGGCATCATGGGGCTGTCGACCTTCGCCGTCAACCTGCTGACGGCACTGGCCATCGCGGCGGGTACCGACTACGCGATATTCATGGTCGGCCGCTACCAGGAGGGGCGCGAGCGGGGGCTGGATCGCGAAGCCGCCTACTACGACACCTTCGCCGGTGTCACCAAGGTGGTACTGGGCTCGGGTTTGACGATCGTCGGGGCGCTGGCCTGTCTGAAATTCACCCGGCTGCCGTACTTCAGTTCGCTGGCGTTTCCGTGCGCAGTCGGTCTGCTGGTGGTGGTGGCGGCCGGGGTCACGCTGACGCCGGCGCTGATCGCCTTCGCAAGCGGCTTCGGCCTGTTCGACCCGAAGCGCGAGTTCAACTACACCCGGTGGCGCCGTTTGGCGACGGCCATCGTGCGGTGGCCTGCACCCATCCTCGCGACCTCCGTCATCCTGGCGATCGTCGGCGCAATTGGCTTGATGGGCTTCACTC